>JAOPWF010000531.1 GCA_025965815.1 Mycobacterium sp. | reverse complement strand
ATCGCCTGCGCGCGTCCAGGTCCGGAGTATTCGGTCACCATCTCGTCGAACGTCCGGCGCATGTCCAGCATCATCGCGTGCAGCTCGCCGCTGACCTCCGGCGCGAGCGGAACACGTTGCGGCGAATTGCCCAGATCCTTGATGCCCAGCGCCTGCGCGAGCCGCTTCGCCGGATCGATGGTCAGCACCACTACAGTGCGGCCGTACTCGGCCGCCCGAAGGGCCATCGCCGCGGCGGTCGTGGTCTTGCCGACACCGCCCGCGCCGCAGCACACCACCACCCGGTTGGAGGTGTCGGCCAGGATCGACGCCATGTCGAGGGTGGGGGGCGCTGCGCTCATCGACGGGGCTCCTCGGTCTTCTTCGCTGCGCTCATCGGACTCCCTGCTGGCCGAGGGCTTCGGCCAGTTCGTAGAGGCTGCCCAGGTCGACACCGTCGGACAGGGCCGGCAGCTCGAGCCGCGGCACGTTGAAGTCGTCGAGCTGCTGGGCGCTCTCGGCACGGGCGGCCAGCCGGGTGGCGTGCTCGATGGTCTCCGTCAACAGGCCGGCGAAGTCGGTGTCGGACAGCTTGATTCCGGCCTTGGCCAGTCCGGCGCGCACGGCGTCGGCGTCGACGTCGCCTTCGGCGGCCTTGGCCAGGTCGTCCGGCTGCAGGATGGGCGGGATGTTGCGGTTGACGATCACGCTGCCGATCGGCAACCCCAGCTGCTGAAGTTCGTCGATCGCCTCCATGGTCTCCTGCATCGGCAGCGCCTCCAGCAGCGTCACCAGGTGGATGGCGGTCTGATCGGAGTGCAGCAGCTTGACGACCCCCTCGCTCTGCGAGTGCACGGGGCCGCCCTTGGCCAGATCGGCGACGGCCTTGGTTACGTCGAGGAACCGGGCGATGCGACCGGTCGGCGGTGAATCCACCACCACCGCGTCGTAGGCAGGATGGCGGACTGCGCGTCCGGGCTTGTGACCGCGCACCACGGTTTCCTTGATCTTTCCGGTGAGCAGCACGTCCCGCAGACCCGGTGCGATCGTGGTGGCGAACTCGATGGCGCCGATTCTGCGCATCCCCCGGCCCGCTATGCCCAGGTTGTAGAACATGTCGAGGTATTCCAGGAACGCCGCTTCGATGTCGATGGCCAGGGCGTTGACCTGACCGCCACCCTCGGCGGTGGCGATCTTCACTTCGTCATACGGCAGCGGGGGAACGTCGAACAGCTGCGCGATGCCCTGCCGGCCTTCGACCTCAACCAGCAGGACCTTGCGTCCGCCCGCGGCCAGCGCGAGGGCCAGTGAAGCGGCGATGGTCGACTTGCCGGTACCGCCCTTGCCTGTCACGAAGTGCAGGCGCGCCTTGTTGAGGCGCGACGGCCAGCCAACGGAGCTACCGCCGCTCGGTGTGGTTGCCACTTCTGCATGCTAACCGTGCCCCCCAACGGGCCTGCCGGACCAGGGGGCACCGATAGGGTGAGGCAATGAGCGAGCCGACCGCGTGGGAGTACTCCACCGTCCCGTTACTGACGCACGCAACCAAACAGATTCTCGATCAATGGGGTGCCGACGGCTGGGAGCTGGTGGCGGTCCTGCCCGGGCCGACCGGTGAGCAGCACGTGGCGTACCTCAAACGACCGAAATGAGCGCGGGATCTTCCTGGACGGCCCGGCTCGCCGAATTGGGGATCGAGCTTCCCGCGGCGGTCAAGCCGCTCGCGTCCTATGTCCCCGCGGTCCGCACGGGCAACCTGGTCTACACCGCGGGTCAGTTGCCGCTGCAGTCGGGCAAGCTCGGCCAGACCGGGAAGGTCGGCGCCGCGGTCAGCCCTGAGGACGGGAGATCGCTGGCGCGGATCTGCGCGCTGAACGCCCTGGCCGCGGTGGACGCGCTGGTGGGCATCGACGCCGTCGTCAAGGTGGTCAAGGTCGTCGGCTTCGTCGCCTCGGCGCCGGGGTTCCACGGCCAGCCCGTAGTCATCAACGGGGCGTCCGAACTGCTCGGTGAGGTGTTCGGCGACGCCGGGGCGCACGCCCGCTCCGCGGTCGGGGTGTCCGAGCTGCCACTGGACGCTCCCGTCGAGGTCGAACTCATCGTCGAGGTCAAGTGACGTCCGGCCAACCGGTCACCCACCCCGCGTACGGGCGGCTGCGCCCGGTGACCGACTCCGCATCGGTGCTGCTGTGTGAGAACCCCGGCGTCATGACGCTGGAGGGCACCAACACCTGGGTGTTGCGCGGTCCGCGCAGCGACGAGCTGGTGATCGTCGACCCTGGCCCGGAGGACGACGATCAGCACATCGAGCGGGTGGCCGCACTCGGCAAGGTCGCGTTGGTGCTGATCAGCCACCGGCACGGCGACCACACCGGTGGTACCGACAAGCTGGTCGAACTGACCGGTGCGCCGGTGCGTTCGGTGGGAAGCGGCTTCCTGCGCGGACTCGGCGGCCCGTTGACCGACGGCGAGGTGATCGACGCCGCTGGTCTGCGGATCACCGTGATGGCGACTCCGGGGCACACCGCGGATTCACTGTCATTCCTGCTCGACGACGCCGTGCTGACCGCCGACACCGTGCTGGGCCGCGGCACCACCGTCATCGACACCGAGGACGGCAGCCTCGGCGACTACCTCGAATCCCTGCAGCGACTGCGCGGGCTTGGCAGGCGCACGGTCCTGCCCGGGCACGGCCCCGATCTCGCGGACCTGGAATCCGTCGCGGCGATGTACCTCGCTCATCGCCAGGAGCGGCTCGACCAGGTGCGTGACGCGGTGCGGGCGCTCGGCGAGGACGCCAGCACACGCCAGATCGTCGAACACGTCTATACCGACGTCGACGAGAAGCTGTGGGACGCCGCGGAGTGGTCCGTCCAGGCGCAGCTGGACTACCTGCGGCGCTGATGGCCTATCGCGCCCGCCGCGCCAACCTTTCACTGTCGGAGATCAGCACGCTCTTGCCCTCCAGGCGGATCCAGCCGCGGTGGGCGAAATCGGCCAGCGCCTTGTTCACCGTCTCGCGGGACGCGCCGACCAGCTGGGCGATCTCTTCCTGCGTCAGGTCGTGCGTCACCCGCAGCGCGCCGCCCTCCTGGGTGCCGAAGCGCTGTGCCAGCTGCAGCAGCTGCTTGGCGACCCGGCCCGGCACGTCGGTGAAGATGAGGTCGGCCAGGTTGTTGTTGGTGCGCCGCAGCCGGCGGGCCAGCACCCGCAGCAGCTGCTCGGCGATTTCGGGGCGGTCGGCGATCCACGCCCGCAGCGCGTCGCGGTCCATCGACACCGCGCGGACCTCGGTGATCGTGGTCGCGCTCGACGTCCGCGGGC
>JAOPWF010000522.1 GCA_025965815.1 Mycobacterium sp. | reverse complement strand
ATTCCACGTCGGACAGGTCACCCCGAACCAGCTCGGCGTCCGCATGCCAGGGCACATCGGCCAGCTTGTCGGGGTTGCGGGCCATCGCCCGAACGCGGTATCCGGCGTCTATCAGCGGCGGCACCAGCCGGCCGCCGACGTACCCGGTCGCCCCCGTCACCAAGCAGCGAGTCTGCTGAGCCGACACCGGGCCTCCGTTCGTTGACAGCCGCGTCCCTGTTTATTCGGAGCCGACCTGCCGACGGATTGCCGATTGAGCGGTCAGGCAAACCCGCAACCGGGGTCGGGCGCGTCCTCGGACAGTGGACTACCGGCAGGATCGATGTAGACCACCTCCATCACCACCGGCGTGGACCCCAGGTTGCGACCGATGTGGACATGGTCCGGTCCGGTCGGTTCGGTGATGGGATCGCCGGCGTTGTAGATGCCGTCGATCGAACAGTCGGAGAAATTGTGGGTAAGCGTCCCTTCCCGGATCACACCGAACAGACGCCCGTCGTGCCAGTGCCAGCCGGTGCTGCCCCCCGGATCGATGGTGAGCCTTCGGGTGATGTAGTCGTGGCCGTCGGGCGTCGCCCGCGACAGCACGTCGCCTGAGACGCCGTATCCGGGAGTGGCGTAGGCAGTGCCGGGCGCCACCATGATAGGCAACGCCACCGCAAGGGCCGTCGAGCCGCTCAGCGCCAGCCAGCGAACTGTCTTCATGGTGGCTCACATTGTCATGCACCGACCGAGGCTGCCGTGCGTAACCGGGAAATGCACAGTCGCCGGCCGTTACCTATGAGCTTCGCGGCCCGGTAACCTTGGTTGTAATGAGCGAGCTTCAGCGAGCGAATCGACTTTGATGACGGATCGAGCCGACGAACTCGGCATCTCTTACGCATCGGCCGGGGTGGACATTGAGGCCGGTGACCGCGCGGTCGAACTGTTCAAGCCGCTCGCGTCCAAGGCGACCAGGCCCGAGGTGCGGGGCGGCCTCGGCGGCTTTGCCGGGTTGTTCGCGTTGCGCGGCGGCTATCGCGAACCGCTGTTGGCGGCCTCTACCGACGGGGTGGGCACCAAACTCGCCATCGCACAGGCGATGGACAAGCACGACACCGTCGGGCTGGACCTGGTCGCGATGGTGGTCGACGACCTGGTGGTATGCGGCGCCGAGCCGCTGTTCCTGCAGGACTACATCGCCGTCGGGCGCACGGTTCCCGAACGGGTCAGTGAACTCGTCTCCGGGATCGCCAACGGCTGTGTGATCGCCGGCTGCGCGCTGCTGGGCGGCGAGACCGCAGAGCATCCCGGCCTGATGGCCCCCGACCACTACGACATCTCGGCCACCGGCATCGGTGTGGTGGAGGCCGACGATGTGCTCGGCCCGGACCGCGTCAAGCCCGGCGACGTGATCATCGCGATGGGTTCCACCGGACTGCATTCCAACGGCTATTCGCTGGCGAGGAAGGTTCTCCTCGAGATCGACCGGATGAATCTGGCCGGCCACGTCGAGGAGTTCGGCCGAACGCTGGGTGAGGAGCTCCTGGAGCCGACCCGGATCTACGCCAAGGACTGCCTGGCTCTGGCGGCCGAGACGCAGGTCCGCACCTTCTGCCACGTGACCGGCGGCGGGCTGGCAGCCAACCTGGAACGCGTCATCCCCAACGGGCTGCTCGCCGAGCTCGACCGAGGCACGTGGACCCCGGCCCCGGTGTTCGCGATGATCGCGCAGCGCGGCCGCATCGAGCGCGCCGAGATGGAGAAGACCTTCAACATGGGCGTCGGCATGCTCGCCGTCGTCGCTCCCGAGGACACCGATCGGGCGCTGGCCATCCTGACCGCGCGCCATCTGGACTGCTGGATCCTGGGCACCGTGAAAAAAGGTGGCAAGGACGGCCCACGGGCCGAACTCGTCGGGCTGCACCCGAGGTTTTAGCGAAAGACCGCTCTACCGTCGCCAATCGTCTTCGTCGGCCCACTTGTCGTCGGCCAGGCCGTCAGTCCCGTTGAGGCTTTCAGGCTCGGAATGACCCGATCCGGCCAGCTCACGCTGAAGCCGTTCGAAATCCGTCTGTGGCGAGCTGTACTTCAGGTCACGAGCAACCTTGGTCTGTTTTGCCTTCGCCCGGCCGCGGCCCATAGGGGACCCCCTCGCGCAATAACGGAGCGGCCCAACCTGCAGGCGGCTCCGATCTGTGTGTGTTTATTGTCCTGCCAACACTTTACCGTGCCCGGCTGCGGTGCGCTGGCAGGCCTCTTTCGCCACGCGATGAACACGGGCGCCACAGGCCGAATCCAGCGTGGCGCCGATCACCTTTTTCCGCCCCGCAGCCGCTCGACCGCGAGGCGTCCGGCGCCCACTGAGCCAACCTCAGGCACCGAATCGGCGTCGATCACCGCGGCGACAGCGGATTCACCGCCGGTGGTCAGGGCAGTGTCCGCGGGTAGGCCGCGTTTCAGCAGGGCCAGGCCGACCGGACCCAGATCGACGTGGTCGACGACCGTCCCGAGCCGGCCGACCGCGCGTGCGCCGGCCAGCACCGGATCGCCCGTCGACGGCCGATCGGAGGAGCCGTCCAAGTGCAGCAGCACCATCATTCGGGGCGGTTTGCCCAGGTTATGGACCCGCGCGACGGTTTCCTGGCCGCGATAGCAGCCCTTGTCCAGGTGCACCGCGGCGCCGATCCAGCCCACTTCGTGGGGAATCGTGCGGTCGTCGGTGTCGACGCCGAGCCGGGGCCGCAGCGATGTGACCCGGTGGGCCTCGTACGCCCACACACCGGCCCGGCGCACCCCCGCTTCGGCCAGTCGGCGGTCCCAGTCGGCGACCTTGTCGCGCGGCACCACCAGGTCGAGTTCGATGACGGCGCCGTCGCCGCTGTCCGGCATCCACCGGACGAAACCGCCGCCGGCCAGCGCCGTTGCGGTCGATTCGGCGGGCAGGGTTGCCAGCCCCAACGCGTCGAGCACCGGCGTGTCGGCCAACTGCGGGCCGAGCAGGGACAGCACCGCCATATCGCCGGATTCGACAGCCACCTCCGACCAGAACACCATCTTGCGCAGGTAGGC
>JAOPWF010000483.1 GCA_025965815.1 Mycobacterium sp. | reverse complement strand
TTGCGCCGCGACACCCGAGGTTAACGGAAAGCGAACTTCTGCCGACCAATTAGTGCTAGTAGTAAACGCAGTTACCGCTAGCCGTAAATTCTTGCCGACGTGTTCGACATCGGACCGTGCGTGACAGGACAATCCTCGCGTGGACCTTCAGCTGTTCCTCCTGATCATCGTGGTAGTCACCGCACTTGCGTTCGACTTCACCAACGGCTTTCATGACACCGGAAACGCGATGGCCACATCAATCGCCAGTGGTGCCCTCAAACCGAAAGTGGCCGTGGCCATTTCGGCGTCGCTGAACCTGGTGGGCGCGTTTCTGTCCACCGCTGTGGCGGCGACCATCGCCAAAGGACTCGTGCAGTCGGGCCTGGTAACCCTGGAGCTCGTCTTCGCCGGGTTGGTCGGCGGCATCGTCTGGAACCTGCTGACCTGGCTGCTGGGCATCCCGTCCAGTTCGTCGCACGCCCTGATCGGCGGCATCGTCGGCGCCATGATCGCCGCCGCCGGCGGCCACGGCGTGATCTGGAAGGGCCTGGTGTCGACGGTGATGATTCCGGCGGTGCTGGCCCCGGTCATCGCATTGACGGTGGCCAGCGTCGGGACGTGGCTGGTCTACCGCGCGGTCCGCGGCGTTCCGGAGGACCGGACCGACAGGGGCTTCCGTTACGGCCAGATCGGCTCGGCGTCACTGGTCTCGCTGGCGCACGGCACCAACGACGCGCAGAAGACGATGGGCATCATCTTCCTGGCGCTGATCTCCTACGGCGCCGCCGAGAAGACCGACGCCCTCCCGCCGTTCTGGGTCATCTTCTCGTGCGCGGCGGCCATCGCGCTGGGCACCTACCTCGGCGGGTGGCGCGTCATCCGCACGCTGGGTAAGGGACTGGTCGAGATCAAGTCGCCCCAGGGCATGGCGGCCGAGACCTCATCGGCCGCGATCATCCTGCTGTCCAGCCACTTCGGCTACTCGCTGTCCACCACCCACGTCGCCACCGGCTCCATCCTGGGCAGCGGTGTCGGCAAGCCCGGCGCCGAGGTGCGCTGGGGCGTGGCGGGCCGGATGGCCGCCGCCTGGCTCATCACCCTGCCTGCGGCCGGCATCGTCGGAGCGCTCACGTACTTCCTGGTGCACGGTATCGGCGGCTTCCCCGGCATCATCGTCGGTTTCACCCTGCTGGTCGCGGCCGCGGCGGCCATCTGGCTGCAGTCGCACAAGGCGCCGATCGATTCCAAGAACGTCAACGACGAATGGGAAGGCAACCTCACCGCCAGCACCAGCGAGAAGGCTGCCGCCGACACCGCCGCCCCCGCCGACGCCCGCTGACGACCGACCGATCCGAAGGGTCAAGCAAAAGTGAAAGACTGGTTCAACTACACCGCCGTCCTCCAGATCATCGTCGTGGGCCTCATCATCGGGGCCGGGCTGCCCGCCCTGTTCTCCCTCGGAGTGCGGCTCAACGCCGAAGGCGTCGGGCTCGTCGCGCATGACGGCGGCACCGCGCAGCGCAACCCGGTCTTGCTGGCCATCAGCTGGGCACTCTTCGGCCTGGTGCTGGTAGCCGTGATCGTCGGCGTGCTGTTCGTAGCGCGGGACTTCATCGGCCATCACACCGGCATGTACATCCTCGGAGCGAAGCACAAGTAGAGTCCCAGACAACGTCGACCCGGGTACCGCGGCCCGGGACACCTCGTGCGGAAGTTGACGCTGTGAACGGATTTCTCGGGAAGATCGTTGCGTGGCTGAACGCCGGCTACCCCGAAGGTGTGCCGGGACCCGACCGGGTGCCGCTGCTGGCACTGCTGACCAGGCGGCTCTCCAATGACGAGGTCAAGGCCGTCGCACAGGACCTGGTCGACCGCGGCGAGTTCGACCACGTCGACATCGGAGTCCTGATCACCCAGATCACTGACCAACTGCCGTCACCAGAGGACGTGGAGCGGGTGCGGGAGCGGCTGGCCGCCAAGGGCTGGCCGCTGGACGACCCGCGCGACAGCGAGGGATCCGAATAGCCACCCTGCGCGCGCTCGCCATCCCGGCCAGCCCCTCGGCCCTCTCCGCGCTTGCCGCCCTGGAAGGGGTGCTGGACGGACGGGAGGGTGCGCTGCTGCCGGTACCCGCCGACGATCCGCGCCAAAGCGACTTGCTGACAACGTCTTTGCGGGTCGGCGAGGAAATCGACGACGATGTCGCGCTGGTGGTGTCGACATCGGGGACGACCGGTACGCCCAAGGGTGCGATGCTCACCCCGCCTGCCCTGATCGCCAGCGCGTCCGCGACACACGACCGTCTCGGCGGCCCGGGCACCTGGCTGCTGGCTCTGCCGTCGTACCACATCGCCGGTCTGCAGGTGCTGGTCCGCAGCGTGCTCGCCGGCACGGTTCCGGTCGAGATCGATGTCTCGGCGGGTTTTGACCCCGCCATGCTGCCCGCCGCCGTGGCCGAACTGGGCTCCGGTCGCCGGTACGCCTCGCTGGTCGCCACGCAGCTGGCGAAGGCACTGCTCGACCCCGCGGCCACGGCAGCGTTGGCCGAGCTGGACGCCGTGTTGCTCGGCGGCGGCCCGGCGCCCGCCGCCGTACTGGACGCCGCTGCGGCGGCGGGGATTCCGGTGGTCCGCACCTACGGGATGAGTGAGACCGCCGGTGGGTGTGTCTACGACGGCGTCCCGCTGGACGGGGTTGAGGTGCGGATAGACCCCGACCAACGCGTCGTCCTCGGTGGGCCGACGCTGGCGAAGGGTTACCGCAATCGCCCGGATCCCGACCCGTTCGCCCAACCCGGCTGGTTCCGCACCGATGACGCTGGGGTCGTTGATGAGTCGGGCGTGCTCAGCGTGCTGGGCCGGCTCGACGAGGCGATCAGCACCGGCGGCCTGACGGTGCTGCCTCAGCTCGTCGAGGCCGCGCTTGCCGGCCATCCCGACGTGGTCGACTGCGCGGTGTTCGGGTTGACCGACGATCGGCTGGGCCAGCGGGTCGCCGCGGCGGTGGTCGTCGCCGCCGGATCGGAGCCGCCGACGCTCGACGACCTGCGCGCACAGGTTGCGCTGTCGCTGGACGCGACGGCGGCGCCCCGGGAACTGCACGTGCTCGACGAACTACCCCGCCGCGGCATCGGCAAGGTGGACCGGCGGGCGCTGGCGCAGCGCTTCGGCGGCCAGTGAGCCGACGGGTGCATGATGCCGACGGGTGCATGATGTAGCCATGCACCGCGAAGTCCCGACCGCTGAGGAATTGCGCGCCATCGTCGGGCACCCCACCCACTACGCCGCCAACAAGGTGTCCGATCGTTTGGCCCCATCCGCCGCGATTGGCCGGCACATTCCCCGTTGGGATTCGTGGCAACCACCGATGCCGACGGGCATCTCGACGTCTCGCCGAAAGGCGATCTGCCCGGCTTCGTCCATGTCATCGACGACACCACGATCGCGAGACCCGAACGGCTCGGCAACAAGCGGGTGGACGGCTACCTCAACGTGTTGTCGCGAGCGAAAGTAGGCACAATCTTCCTCGTGCCCGGCTGCGGCGACACCCTCAGGATCAATGGCCGCGCAAGGGTGTTGGCCGACGCCGGGTACTTCGAAGTCATGGCGGTGCAAGACACGCCGATTCTGGCGCTGGAGATCGACGTCGACGAGGTGTTTTTCCACTGCTCGAAGGCGCTTCTCCGCTCGGACGCCTGGAAGCCAGACACATGGGACTGGAGCAGGGCACAGCTGGAGGAGTACTACAGCGAGGAGAACCTTCGCAACGTCCGGTACTGAGCTCAGATCTGGTTGATGCCGCCGTACCGGGATTTCGGCGCCGGTGGTGAAGCTACTCAGATCCGAGGCCAGGAACAGCACCGCCTTGGCGACCTCGTCCGGATAGGCCAGCCTGCCCAGTGGAGTCGCGTTGGCCTGAAACTCCTTGAAGGTGGCGACGCCGTTCGGTCCGCGGTCGATCCGGCTGGCCAGGGTCTCGATTCCCGGCGTATCGAAGGCTCCGGGGCTGACCACGTTGACCCGGATCTTGCGGTCCCGCAACTCACCTGCCCAGGTGCGGGCCAGCGACCGCAACGCGGCCTTGATCGCGGCGTATACGCCGATCCCGTCAGCGCCCCGGCTGGCTACGTTGGACGAGTTGGGGACTACCGACGCACCGTCATTGAGCAGCGGCAGCGCCTTCTGCACGGTGAACACCGCGCCCTTGAGGTCGACGGAGAGCAGCGTGTCGAGGTGCTCCTCGGTGATGTCATCGATGCGGGGCGACGTCGATGACGGCGGCATTGGCGAACGCCACGTCGAGGCGCCGGCCGCTGTCTGCCACCGTCGAGTACAGCCGTTCCACGTCCTGGGCCTTACTGACGTCACCTTGTACGCCGACCGCCTGCTCGCCCAAATGTTTTACCGCGGCATCCAGTTCGGGCTTGCGGCGCCCGGTGATGAAGACGTGCGCACCCTCGTCGACGAAACGCTGAGCGGTGGCCAACCCGATACCGGTGGTGCCGCCCGTGATGACGGCCGTCTTGCCAGTGAGTAGCGCCATGATGGGCGTCCTTATCGTGATCTCGTGGTGGTTGTGTTCGGCGCATGGGCGGCTTGGTAGCCGTACCAGGCGACGACGCTGCGATACGGGCGGAACTGCTCGCCGAACGCCGCGAGTTCTTTGGGGGTGGGTATCGGCATCTGCCAGACCTGGGCGATTCCCTTGCGCAGCGCCAGATCCCCGACCGGCCAGATGTCGGGCCGGCGCAGCTGGAACATCAGGAACATGTCCGCGGTCCACGGCCCGATGCCCAGCACCGAGGTCAGTTCCGCCACGATCTGCTCGTCACCGAGCCGGGACAGTTGGTCTGGATCCAGATGCAGTGTGCCATCCACCGTCTTGGCCGAAAGGTCCTTGACTGCAGCGACTTTGGCTCCGGACAACCCGGCGGCCTGCAGCACTTCGGCCGGCGCCTCCGTCAGCCCTTCGGCGGTGACGGCTCCGCCAAGCGCCTCGACCAGCCGGCCGTGAATCGCGTGGGCGGCACTCGTCGCGATCTGCTGCTGGGTGATGGCCCGCACCAGCGTCGCGAACGGCTCTTCGGTCGGCTTGGGGAATACCGGGAAGCCGAATCTGTGGATCAGGGCGTCGATCACCGGGTCCTGCTCTGCCAGTTGCCGGGTGATGACCTTCGGTGTGGTCGGCAGGCCCTTCACCACCGGTCCCGCGTTCTTGGTCACCATTGTGTCCTCCGACATCCTTCGAGTTTTGTACCGATCGGTTAGAAATCTCAAGCGCGTACGGCGCGCGATCTATTCCTCCGGACTCAGCCCGGAGTCTTCACCAACGACAATGCCTGATCGGCCGCTTCG
>JAOPWF010000468.1 GCA_025965815.1 Mycobacterium sp. | reverse complement strand
TAGATCCACAGCGGATCTGGCTTGAATATCGCATGGGTGTGTCACCTCGTCAACGGGCGATTCCGTGCAAAAGTTTGCAAACAAAATCTGACTTAACAGAGGTCCTAGGTGTGTCCTAACTGTGTTTTAAGCCGTTGTCCATTCCGCGACGAACAACAGCAGAGATTTATTGAATTTCTGGGGGGTCTTAGACCTGTTTTGAAGAATAAGCCAAATACGACCGCATACAGAACGGTTTACCTGTGCGAACGACGAACAAAGCGCCGGGAATAGAAAGTGAGGGAAAGCGGTTCAACGCCGCGCGAAGAATGGCGAAAGTTGCCCGGACCAATGAACGAGAAAGTGTTGAGAGCACACCAATTCAGGCAGTAAAATAGAAGCAGGCGAAACCGCATCGAGAAAGGATCTTCAAATGAGCACAATCACCGTCTACACAAAGCCCGCGTGCGTGCAATGCAACGCCACTTTTCGAGCCTTGGACAAAGCAGGAATTGAGTACACAAAAGTGGACATCACCGTCGACGCTGCCGCCCGTGACTACGTGATGGCTCTCGGCTACCTGCAGGCCCCCGTAGTGGTAGCCGGTAACGACCATTGGGCCGGGTTTCGGCACGACCGACTGAAGACCCTCCCGCCAGCCGCCGCGGCCGCGTGAGCGCGCCCACCGTTGACCAGGAGAACACGCCATGTACCTGCTCACCATCGACCACGACAGCCGCGCGGTCAGCATCTCCGATCACCCCGACTTCGACGCCGCCCACAAGACCCTGCTGGAGTACGTCGTCGGAGCCGACTACTACCTCAAACCCATCCAGACCACCCGCCCACACACCAGCTACGAGTTGGTGCAGCTCCTCGACGACGACGACGCCGAGGCCGAACCGGTTGAGCGCCGCCGGCCGCCCCGCACGACAGGCCATGCCATGATCGAGCACCACCCCGAACCGGTCAAACTCGCCGACTCGCCCTACTACGTCGCCGTCGCAGCGCAGCGATGGATCAGCGACCACAGCAACCTGTGGACCCACGGCGCAGAGGCCGACCTCGGAGGCCGCTACCCGCGGGCCGTGCTCACCGCCGCGCAAGCCGAAGGGCGATGCTGGTTTAGCGCCGGCACCCTGATCCGCGAAGCCGCGCACCTGGCCGGCGTGGAACCCATCACCCACCCCGACGAAGCCACCCTGGAAGCGTTGCGCCACAACGCGATCACCACCGCCAGCCGCCCGACGCCCAGCCCAGCCGCCCTGGCCGCCACCGTGCAGGAACTCCTGCCCGCCGACACCACCGCCGCCGACACCGCGGCCCTGATCTGGTGGTACGCGCTCATCACGTGGGGAGCCAACGCGTCATGACCGCCGCACCCAACCGCGCGCTGCAAATCGTCCCCAACCCCGACCAATCCCCCGCCGGGCGCGACACACCCGCCGAGTGGAATGACCAGCCCAGCGCCGAAGCACTTGCCGCCCAATGGGAACCGGAATACCATCTCGTCGGCGCGCTTCTGTGGCACACCGCTGCTCAAGCAAAACCGATCCTCGATGCGGTACCCGATGAAGCGATCTGGCGACCCATGACCCGCTGGGTCTACGAACTCATCCGCAGCCTCGTCGACGACGGCCGAGATCCTGACCCCGTCTCAGTGCTAAACCGCGCCAAACACCAGCCCGCCGCCCAATCTCTGCAGCCCGCTGCCTCCCCGACCGCCGGTGAGCACCACCGCCTGGCCGTACATCTGAGCAACCTCTACACCAACACGGTCAGCCGTCACAACGCGCCCAGCCACGCCCGCGACACCCTCGACGAGGCCTACCGACGCGCGTTCCGCGAGCAAGGCATCCGCATGCAGCAGCTCGGCGAAACCGCCAGCGACAGAGCCGAACTCACCGAGCAGTTCAGCATGATGCGCGGCCAGCTCGCCGACCTGTGGCGACGCGCCGAGGCCACCACCGTCCCCGGCTGGTGGCGAGCCGAGACCACCGAGAAGAAGGCCGACCAATGACAGCGACCTATCAGCTCGAGGCAGCTATCACCGCCAGCGCAAGCCGACACCTGGCCGCCCAACGCTGCCCGACCGACGGCGCCGCACCCGCCGCGCGGGCCTGGATCGAAACCCTGCAGCGGGCACAAATTCGTGCAGAACGCCACCTACGCAGCCCACGACAATAGACACAGCGCGCTTTGTCATAGCCAGCGGCCACACTCACACACGACCGGGCATTTCCTCGGAAAGGACTCAAGTCATGACCGGCAGCACCTCGCGGCACCCCGGCCCTCGCATATGGCACATCGTGCGCGCGGCCGCGCTTGATCTGCTCGACGTCGCGATCGCCGTCACCGCATGGGCTCTGGCCGGCGCCATCGCCTTCGCCGGTTTCGGCGTACTGCCGCTTTACCTGCCCTACCTGACAGCACTCACCACCGGTCTCGACAATCCCGGCCGGCCCGCCGACACCAACGGATTCGCCGCTTCCCTGACCGGAGTGGTCGCCCACGCCATCCTGGTTGTCGCGTTCCTCGGCGCGCTCATCGTCGCCTGGCGTGTCACCACAGCGGTGGCGCGGGCCTTGCCGCAGCGCGGAGTTCTCCACCTGT
>JAOPWF010000455.1 GCA_025965815.1 Mycobacterium sp. | reverse complement strand
GGGTGCACGGTGGCACGTGGTTCCCAAGAAGAAGCGGCTCACCGGCATGTGCGCAACTTGATCGCCTTCGACGACCCATTCGGCAACCACATCGAACTGGTCACAGGGCAGAGCACCCTGGCCCGCCCGGTCAACTTCGGTCGACCTGCAGCCGGCATAGCTGAGTTCGGTCACCTGTGCCTCGACGCTCCTGATGTCAGAGCGGCTCACGCGTTCTGGTCGACGGTGTTCAGCGGCAAAGTCTCCGACTGGATCGGCGACGCAACGTGTTTGATGCGGATCGACCCGGTACATCACAAGCTCGCGTTCTTTCAGAACGACGCCGGTCCAGGTTTCTGCCACATCAACTTCCAGGTGGAGACGCTTGACGATGTGATGCGCAACTGGCGATTCCTGCAAGAGAATGATGTGCACATACTTCACGGGCCGGGCCGGCATCCCACGTCGACGGCCATCTTTGTCTACTTTCTCGGTCCTGACGACCTCACGTACGAATATTCGTTCGGGGTGCAGTTGATCGACGACGACGAAGCGTGGACGCCGCGGATGTTCGACCTCGGCGAACCGGGCTCGATCGACATGTGGCTGGGCCCCACCCAGCGAACGGTCTCCCAGACACAAGTGCATCCCGGCGCCGGCATGTCCTTCAGCGCCGTCGTGCCCGATGGCGCCACGCGCGTGTGATGATCAGCGACCATTGCCGCGGGCTGGCCGATGAGCTTCGCGAGGCCTACAAGACGCGGCGTCCCGTCGCCCCGCTGACCGATCGATTCCCCGAACTGACGATCGCCGACGCGTACGCCATTCAGCAGGCGCAGATCCATCGGTGGAAGGCGGATGGCCGGGTCGTCAAAGGCCGGAAGGTGGGTCTCACGTCGGCGGTTATGCAGCGCCAAATGGGTGTGCAGCAGCCAGATTTCGGAGTGCTACATGACAAGATGTTTTATCCGGAGTCGCAGTCCATTACCCCAACAGCGTTCGTTCAGCCGCGGGTCGAGGCCGAGATCGCCCTGGTACTCAAGCGTGACATCACCGGACCAGGTGTGACGGTCGCCGAGGCCGCCGCTGCCGTCGATTTCGTACTGCCGGCGCTGGAGATCATCGACAGCCGAATCGCGGATTGGCGCATCAGTATCGCCGACACCATCGCGGACAACGCGTCCGCCGGAGGTGTTGTGCTCGGAGCACACCCGATCCGCCCCGGCGATCTGGACCTGCGGCTCCTCGGATGCAATCTATACCGCAACGGAGAACTGGCGGCGACGGGTGCCAGCGGCGCCGCGTTGGGGTCGCCGCTGGTGTCACTGACTTGGCTGGCCAACACCCTCGGCCGACACGGCGATGCCGTTTATGCCGGTGATGTGGTACTACCGGGTTCAGTGACTGTCGCGCAACCGGTCGAGGCCGGCGACGTCTGGACCGCGCAGTTCGCTGAACTCGGCAGTGTCACCGCCATCTTCGCTCTCGGAGACGCATGACCACCACCTTGTCTGTCCACCGGGCAGCGGCAGAGCTGCTCGAGGCCGAAGGCACCCGGACCGCTCGGGATCCCATCAGCGACGAGTGGGCGGACCTCGATTTGCGCACTGCGTACGCCATTCAGGATGAAGCACTGCGCCGCCGCATCGAACGCGGTGAACACCTGGTGGGCGTGAAGCTGGGCCTGACGTCCCGCGCCAAGCAACGGCGAATGGGTATCACTTCTCCGTTGATCGCTTGGCTCACCGACGCGATGGTGCTTCCAACCGGAGCGCCGCTGCCGGCCGGATCGCTGATACATCCACGGGCCGAGCCCGAGATCGTCTTTGTCATGAAGAAGACGCTGACTGGACCCGGAGTCACTGCGGCAGTGGCGATGACCGCGGTGGAGCGTGTCTACGGCGGCATCGAGATCATCGACTCCCGCTATCGCGATTTCCGCTTCACGCTGCCCGACGTCGTCGCGGACAACGCCTCGTCGGCGCGGTATCTGACCGGCCCGATCGGCGTGGCACCGGAGACACTGGATCTGTCGCTGGAAGCGTGCCTGCTCGAAGTCGACGGCGTCGCCGTCGACAGCGCTACCGGTGCCGCGGTTCAGGGGCACCCCGCTGAGGCGCTCGCACTGGCCGCGAACGTCCTCGCCGAGCGAGGACTGGCTATCGAGGCGGGCTGGACCGTACTCACCGGCGGCATGACCGACGCGGTGGGTTGCGGCTCGGGAGTCACCGTAACAGCGAACTTCTCGCACCTGGGTTCGATCCTCGTCCACGGAGGGAAATGACGTGCCGTTAGTCGAAGTCACACTCGTTCAGGGCCGCTCGCCGCAGCAGCTGCGCGCATTGGTCAGTGAGTTGACCGATGCGGTCGAGACGGCCCTCGATGTCTCGCGAGCCACTATCCGCGTGGTGTTGCGCGAAGTTCCCGACACCCACTGGGCGGCGGGCAACGTAACGATCGCAGAACGGAACAAGGCCTGATGACAACGCTGATCCCGCACGTCATCGACGGCATCGAGACCGAGTCGGCGAACGGCGGCCGCTTCGACACCATCGATCCGTGGACGCGTGAGCCGTGGGCGCAGGTAGCTCTCGGCGGCGCAGATGACGCCGACCGCGCCGTTACCGCTGCGCGTCGAGCCTTCGACGAAGGCCCTTGGCCGCGAATGGGTTTGGCTCAACGTGGCGCGATTCTGCACCGGCTGGCCGATCTCATCGTGGACCACGGCGACGAACTCGCCCTGGCTGACACAACCGACATGGGCAAGCCACTCGCGGACAGCCGGGACAATGACGTGCCGCGGTCCGCACAGAACTTCCGTTTCTTCGCCGACCATGCCCGGTTATCGGCGGGCGAGGCGCTGCCCATGGACACCGGCCACCACGCCTACACCCGGTTTGAGCCGGCCGGTGTGGTAGCCGCGATCGCGCCCTGGAACTTCCCGTTGATGCTGGAGACGTGGAAGGTCGCACCGGCCCTGGCCTGGGGTAACACCGTGGTTCTCAAGCCCGCTGAGGACACTCCGGCCTCCGCGACGATCCTGGCGCGGCTTGCCCTGGAGGCCGGAATGCCGGACGGCGTGCTGAACGTCGTGCACGGATATGGTCCCGACTCGGTTGGATCCGCGCTCACAGGAGATCCCCGCGTCGACAGAATCACCTTCACCGGGGAGTCCGGTACCGGAAAAATCATCGCCGGTGCCGCGGCGGCGCAGCTCACCCCGGTCAGCCTCGAACTGGGCGGGAAGGGTGCCAACCTCGTCTTTGCCGACGCCGACCTCGACAGCGCGGTTAGCTGGTCGATCCGGGCGATATTCTCCAACGCCGGCCAGGTGTGCCTGGCGGGCAGCCGTCTGTACGTCCAGCGTGAGGTTTACCAGGATTTCCTGTCGAAGTTTGTCTCGGCGGCCGAGTCACTCACCGCGGGTAACCCGAAAAGTGTTGGCACCCAGCTTGGTCCGCTCGCGTCGGAGCAACACTGGAAGAAGGTTCGCTCATATGTCGACGGCATTGCCGCCGACGGGGGGACGATGCGGACCGGCGGCCGGGGGGAGGGGTGGGTGATCCGACCGACGGTCGTCACCGACGTCCCACCCACCGCGCGGCTGTGCCGTGAGGAGATCTTCGGCCCCGTCGTAGTCGTCCAGCCCTTCGACACCGAAGCCGACGGCATCGCCGCCGCCAACGACACGCCCTACGGCCTGAACGCAATGCTGTTCACCGAGAATCTCTCCCGCGCCCACCGGGTCGCAGCTGCCCTGAACGCGGGGACCATCTGGGTGAACTGCTTCTTTGTTCGCGACTTGCGCGCACCGTTCGGCGGTGTGGGCGATTCCGGCATCGGACGCGAAGGCGGCACGTTCAGCCGCGAATTCTTCACCGAGCCGAAGGCGGTCGTGATGGCGATCGGCGAAGACGTGATCGCCTAGGAGCTGGCTCTTCCGCCACGCTTCAGTTCATCGCGGTTTCGCGATACTTTTGTTCCAGTTCGGCCCAGCGACGGCCAGTCTCTTCGCCTCCGGCGACCATATCCGCCGGGGCCTCGATATACGGCGGCCGGCTGGGCCCGCAGTCGATGAGGCCCGCTCCCCGGAAACGGCCACGGCCTACCGGGATGCTGTAGTCCATGAATCGCGACATATCGCTGCCGAATTGGGGAGCCAACGCCCAATTGACATGCTTTGAAATGACATCGGCAGTTGCCCAGTCCGCGGACAGCACAGCGCGTGACAGCGCGGCCAACGGTGACGGGGCGCACGCCACATTCCCCGACCAGCACGCGGTGGCCAACTCGGGAAAGCGCTTGGCAGCCCGGACCCAGTCGCTGTCGGGGGGGAGCACGGCGACCTTGTCGCCGATCGCCTCGATGTCGCGTTCCAGCGTCGGTCCGCCGGCATGCTTGCTCGCCACGATCTGCGGCAGGTCAGCAAGTCGCCGGTACGCCTCGACGCTGATCTTCCCCTTGAAGGCGGCGGGGTTGTCGTAGATGACCACCGGTACGCCGGGCACCGCTTCAGCAAGGTCGCTGTAGAAGCGGACAATGCCGTTGTCGTCGAGCGGCAGCCACATCGGACGGCCGACGAACAGCCCGTCAGCTCCCGCGTCGATGGCTTCGCGCCCCCGCGAGATGGTGTCCCGGGTGTTCAGTGTCGTCACACCCGCGAAGAAGGGCACCCGGCCGCGCACGGTGTCCGCGACGCAGGCCGAGAACGTAAGCCACTCCCCATGAGTCAGCGATGCACACTCACCGAAGGTGCCGGTAGACATCACGAGTTCGATGCCCGCTTCCACGACCGCGTCGATCATCTTTTCCGTCTCGGCGATATTGACCGTGTTCGCGGACCGCCAGTCATCTGCGTCGCTGGTCGCCGGTGTCGGCACGATGCCGACGACACCCCTGATATCGGCACGGTCAATGGTCATCTCAGGCCCTCCTCTCGGACAGGGATTCGACTGATTTCTACCGACGCTCGCCCCGTATCAGATCGCCGGGCACGGCCGGGTACGGCTGCGTGCCGAACGAGGGGTGCGGTTCTTCGCGGAACATCGCGAGTGCGTGCAGCACAGGCGCGTCAGTAGCGGAGAACAGCACGACCGGTGCTGTCGCCGAGCGATTTACGTGCGCATGCCACATCCAGTTCGGCACGACGAAGGAATCGCCGACCGACCAGTCGAGTTCGTGGTCGCCAACAAGCGTCGTGCCCTCCCCTTCGACGACGTAGTACACCGCGCTGGAAGTGTGGCGGTGCCGCTCGGTACGCAGCCCGGGACGGAGGAGTTGGGCGAAGCAGTCGATTGTCGGCAGCGTGGGACCCCCGGTCACGGGATGCGCGTAGTGCAGAATGACCCCGTCGAACGGGCTGCCGGCGCTCTCCGAGTAGGTGTCCAGCGCTGCCCGGACGTCGCTCCACGCGTAGCGGAACGGGATACGGGTACGCTGCGGGGCTTCCCAGGCGGGGCGTACGTGCGACGCGCGGCTGCTGACGAAGTCCGACGGTTCCTGGTGCAGCGGTTGGGTACTGCCACCGAACGGCTCGAAAAACATCTGGCGCAGGTAGCCCATGAGGGGCACGTCGAGAATGTCCACCCAGATACCGGCCTTGTCACTCTCGTTG
>JAOPWF010000404.1 GCA_025965815.1 Mycobacterium sp. | reverse complement strand
GGATCGAAATTGATGTCCCGGGCATTCCCCGCCTGTTCGGTCTCGACCGACGTGAGAGTCACTGTGCCAGTATCGATTACTCGGCGGTCAGCCGGCCACGCCACAGTCGCGTCGTGGACGGGGTCGGTTGGTGCCCCCAGCGTTACGAGCAACTTCCATTGCAGCGGTCTCGACCGAAGCTGTCGGATGAGATCGTCGAACAGAGTGTTCGGTCCCAAGGACGTCCGAACTGGTGGCGAAAAGTGATCGATCGGGACGAGCGACCACCGAACGGCGGTACGGGCGCCCGAATTATTTACGAAGTAGAACGCGTTGAGACTGCCGAAAGTGCTGTCACCGAATCCTGACGTCGGCGGGTGCTGTTTGATGAGCGCCATCGCCCGCACCGTTTCTGGATGCGCCCCCAGAAATTGAGCCATGATGACCGGGTCCGGTTTACCGGTGCGGGGGACGATCTTGGACGCAACCAGGCGGTCATAGAAACCCTGGGGTGAACTGTCCAGGAACACAGGGAGGTTCAGCATCGCGGTCCGCCATTGCTGGCCGCCGGGGTAGCCGAACGCCAAGGCGAGACCTCGGGCAGTGTCGATCGTATCCGCCACATTCGGGTTGCCTCCGGACAACGAAAACCGGCCCACCACAGGCGTTCGCCCCGGCCGAAACACCGCGGCCTTCGAGAATTCTTGACCGGCGCCGGTGCTGTCGAAGTATCCCGCGACGGCGACCCCCTTCGCGTGGTTTCGTCTGAAGCCCGGATGACTGCCATTTACCCGTTTGAAGGCATCCATGAAAGCCTGTGGTGTCAGCCGCTCGCCGGCCACCCAGCCCCCCGCATACAGCACAGCGCCGATATCCACAGCCAAGAAGCCTCCGACGGCCGCCAAGCCCAGCAGAACGCTCCGCCTATCGAGGGGCACACCAGCGCCCAGCGTACGGGTCAGTCTGTTTTGCATCGTGGAAGTCCTTCGGCGGCCGCCCTATCCGGAGGGCTCCAGAATTGCGTGTCAACACACCCATGTCGTTACCGCTGGCGCCCAACCCTGCCTCCTGCCAGCTGGAACGTGTGCATCCATGCGAGACGCCGCAGCGGCAGTCACCTGGATTCATCTGATGCCGCGTCGCAGCCAGTGGTGTCGGACAGTCGGCGCCAGGCGGCAATCTCGTCGAGTACGTGCTGGTGGTGGGCAGTGATGTATTCGACGGCGTCGCGGCCGACGGGGAAGTTGATCGGTGGCTGATCGGCGTTGGCGAGCTCGACGAGAACCCGACCGAGCTTGGCGGGATTACCTTCCTGGGCGTGGTTCACGTCGGCGATCGCCCGACGGAAGGCGTCGGTGGAGGCGGCGTAGTCGGCAATGAGCGGGCTGCCGCCAAACCTGACCGAGGACGGATTGAGGACGTCGGTTCGGAAGTAGCCGGGCGCGACGACGGTCGCTTTGATCCCGAATTCGGCAACCTCGGCCGCGAGAGACTCGGTGAAGCCGACCACCGCGAACTTGGACGCCGAATACACGCCGCCGCGGTTGGAACTGCCGTAGCCGCCGATCGAGGCGACATTGAAAATCCGCCCGGATCGCTGCGCCCGCATGATGGGCAACACCGCACGGGTCACGTTCATCAGACCGAACAGGTTCGTGTCGAGCTGGGCGCGGACTTCGTCAGGGGTGGTCTCCAAACGCGAGCCAGTCCGGGTCCACGATTCGGCCTTTCGACGGCGCCGTGCCCCACCTCAGCGCCATTTGTTTCGATGCGGACCTTGCCCCGGCGGCTGGTCGCCCGCGCCCGCGCCGAGGGGAGCACCGTGCACTCGGTACTTGTCTCGGCGATGAGCCGGGTGATCCTCGAGTCCGGCCGCAATGAGTTCGTCCGGATGCTGACTCCCTTCACCGCCTTCCGTTCACCCGCGATCAGCTCACCGACCTGTGGGACATGGCCCGCACGGTCGGCCACCAGCTCGCCGCCCCACTTTCGCTACCCGCAGTGCTCGCCGCGTCGGCCGTCACCGAGCAGTTCATCCCCGTCGATGCGACGCCCGACGGCGCAGAAGCCTTCATGACGGCAGGGCTCAGCTTCGAGGCGTTTGCCTCCAACCTCGGCGTCCTCGACATGGGCACACCAGAAGCTGTGCGACCGGTGGCCATCTGGGGACCGGCGATCCTGATACAGATCCAGGGCGAGCTGAATGCCGGCATCTGCACCTTCAACGGCCAACTCCGCATGGTGACCGCGAGCCACGACCCGCTCCCGGGCTACCTAGACTGCGTCCGCGACGTCCTCGACGCAGCCTGCTGAACTCGCCGGTTTGGCGACGTCGCTCGACATTCAGTTATTTGATCCCTCGTGGTCGATGACGGCCTTGGTGAATCGTCTATTTCAGCAGCGCGACACGGTCGATGAGGTTGTCGAGCACAATGTCGTCGGGCGGCCAAGGATAGTCGGGTATCGCTGCCCGCAGGCTGACGTAGCCGTGCAGCGCGACCCACAACGCTGTGGCATCCTCCATCGGCTTGGTGGAGTTGGATCTTGCTGTGGCGGCGCATTCGCGGACGGTGTCGAGCAGGAACGCGAAGGCCTCGGCACCTAGCATGCTGTCGACCGTCTTGTCGATCTCGGGCGACAGTTCGACTTTGCGGGTGAACAGGATGGCGTACTGCTCGGGATGTTCCTTGCCGAAGGCCACGTAGGCGTGGCAG
>JAOPWF010000364.1 GCA_025965815.1 Mycobacterium sp. | reverse complement strand
TGTGGCGACCACCGGGTGGGTTCCTGCGTGCCGGGTGCCACCTTGGAGAGCCGGGGCATCGTGCTGGCGCTCTCGGTTCCCCCGGCGACGAGGACGTCTCCCATGCCGGCCATGATGGTCGCCGCCGCCAGCTGCACGGCCGTGGAACCCGAGGCGCAATGCCGGTTGATCGCCACACCGGGCAGGGTGGTCATGCCGAGGCGCACCGCGATATTGCGCCCGATCACCCCGCCGCCCTGAAGGGACTCCGCGAGGAAGAGGTCGTCGATGTCAGCGATTGGAATCTGTGACCGTTCAACTGCCGCACCGACGGCAATCTCGGCGAGTTGGTAGGCGTCCACTGATGTCAGGGATCCCTTGCGGGCCCGGGCGATCGGTGTCCGGGCAGCTGAAAGGATGAATGCGTCAGGCATCGTCGCCTCCGTCGAATTGATGGGGTTGTGAGAGCAGCAGATGAATGGTCACGGAGTCGGTGCCCGCTCTGTGGCCAACAGGTCGGCGAGGAGCTCACGGCGCAGGATTTTTCCGGTGGAGGTTTGCGGCAGCGCGTCGCGGATCACGACCAGCGCCGGCGTCTTGGAACCACGCAGCCGGGTCCGCACCCATTGGCGTAACTCTCCGGCCGGTGCACTGCGGCCCGAACGGAATACCACCGCGGCGGCGATGTCCTGGCCCCAGTGCTCGTCCGGCACCCCGATGACGGCGGCCTGAGCGACCGCGGGATGTTCGAGAAGCACATCCTCGATCTCGGCGGGCGCGATGTTCTCCCCGCCGCGGATGATGGTGTCGTCGGTGCGTCCTTCGACAAAGAGGTAGCCGTCGTCGTCGACCCACCCGTGATCACGCGTGGCGAACCATCCGTTGTCGTCGAGCTGACTCCCCGCGCCGCGGTACTCCCCCGACACCTGCGGGCCGCGCACATAAATGTCGCCGACGCCTCCCGCGCGGCATACGCCGCCCGATCCGCGAATCTCAACCTCGATACCAGGAAGAAGACGCCCAGCCGAGCCGAGCCTGGCCCGGGCCACGGGATCTTCGCCCAGCGCCGCGCGGTGGTCGTCGGGGCCCAGCACAGCGATGGTGGAACTGGTTTCCGTGAGGCCGTACGCGTTGACGAAGTCCACAGCGGGGAATAACCGAATTGCGCGTTCTAGCACCGGAAGTGGCATCCTGGCTCCCCCATAGGCCAGAGATCGCAAGGTGGGAACGTCGGCGTGTGCGCCGTCACCGAGGTGTTCGGTAATCCTGGCGAGCATCGTGGGAACCAGGAGCGCATGGCTGACATGTTCGGTGCGCACGCACTCGAGCCAGCCGTGGGGAGTGAAGTTCTTCAGATAGACCACTCGCCTGCCGGCGTAGATGTTGCTGAGCAGATTGGACACTCCGGCGATGTGGTATGGCGGGACGCTGACAATGACGGCGTCGCGTTCGCCGGCCGCGGCGAAGTCGACGCTGCCGAGCAGGTAGGAAACCAGATGCCTGTGACGGAGCACGGCGGCCTTAGGTGCCGAGGTCGTGCCGCTCGTGTACAGCAGAACGGCGACCGCGTCGGGATCGTCGGCCCACCGCGGCACACCCTCTACAGCTTCAGCGCACGCCGACCGCCACGCCAACATCGTGACCGTTCGCGCGGCCGTCGGGAGTTGCAGATCCGAGACGACGAGAGCGTTCGGATGATCTGCGAGCAGGCGTGCCATCGCGTCGTGCCCGAGGCGGTAGTTCAATGGCACCAGCGGGACGCCGGCCCACGCGGCAGCGAACAGCGCCACCGCGAAGTCGTCGGCGTTGACGCCCACGTAGACGAGTTCATCGACGCCCGCCGCGCGGATGAAGCCGGCACCCGAGCGGGCTCGGTGCACAAGTTCGGGATAGGTCAGTCCCGCTGGAGTCGATCCGTCCGGTCGGAGCGGACCGACGGCGATCCGCCCCGGCATCCCCGTCGCCGCCATGTCGAGCAGCGTCAGCACGTTCATTGGCAGCGGTCCTCAGTCCGAGGCCGGCAGCGCCTTGGGCGCCTTGATGGGGAGCGGTCTGCCGTCTGCGGTGAGCTGGCTCGGGCCGGATTTCGTGCACAGTACTTCCAGGCCCGTCTCAGAGTCGACGTAGCGCTTACCGAGCACCGTGGCAGGATCGGCGCCCACCGGGGCCGCGGTGCTGCTCGCCACAGCGTCGTGCGCGGTCATCGGATGACCGCCACACGAAAGCTCGACCGTGTGGTCCGGTGCGCGTACGACGATCACCTCGGTGTCACACAGAGTGCTGCGCAGCCGCATTCCCACCGTGAGGTCGGCCATCCTCCACCTTTCGTAGTGCAACGCCGCGCCGCGCAGGATGCGGTCTTGGCCGTCGGCTCCGCGCGATCGACCGTCGGCTGCGTCAGGGCGCAGGTACCCGGCGAAGCGCGATGCTGTTACGTCTCAGGCCCAGAAGTTGTACAGGCCGCGGGCATTGAGCTCGACGATCTTGCGCGCTTCGTCGTCTGGCACGTCGACGAGATGCTCGGCGAGCAGCTTGCGGGTGTGCGGCCAGTTGGAGTCCGAATGCGGGTAGTCGGCCTCGAACAGGATGTTGTCGATCCCGATGCGGTGCCGCTGCTCGATACCGGACTGGTCGGAGATGAAACAGCCGTAGATGTGCTCCCTGAACAACTCGGAGGGAAGCTTGTCGGCGTTGATGTTGCACCAGTACTTGTGTCGGCCCCAGGAGTAGTCGATGCGTTCCAGCAGGTAGGGCATCCAACCGATGCCGCCCTCGGAGAGCGCGACCTTGAGCTTGGGGAACTTGTAGAACACCTCGGACATCAGTAGGTCAGCGGTTGCCATCATAGAGTTCAGGCCGAACAGCGCGATCCCGATGAACAGGTCGCCGTCGCTGGCAAGCCCCTGCGGCATGCCGCCGGACCCGAAGTGCATCGACAGCGGGAGTCCAGCCTCTTCGCATACACGCAGGACCGGATCCCAGTGGTCGGTGTGGTAGGACGGCAGGCCGAGCTTATGGGGCGCCTCGAGGAAGGAAACGGACTTCGCGCCTTTGGCCGCGGTCCGCTCGATCTCGGCCACCGACGCCTCGATGTCCCAGAACGGGACCATCATCAACGGAATTTGACGCTCGGGGGCGTAGGCGCACCATTCATCGAGGATGAAGTCGTTGTAGGCGCTGATGCACAACTTGGCGAACTCTTGGTCCTTGGCCTTGTGGAAGGTGCTGCCGGCAAAGCCACCGAAGTTGGGAAAGCACAGTTGGGCCCAGACACCCTCGATGTCCATGTCCTTGATCCGGTCTTCGATGTGGTGGCAGCCGGGCAGCATGTCGTCATAGCTGCGCGGGTCCATCCCGAAGTCGCGTGGGTGTTTGCCCGCGACGGCGTTGAGGGCGAAATTGCCGGATTGACTGCCCTCGTAGAGCCAGGTGTCGTTGCCGTCGGGCAGCTTGACGATGCGCGGGGCGACCTCCGCGTACTTGGCAGGCACGCGGTCCAGCCATACGCGGGGGTGCTCGATGACGTGGTCGTCGACGGAGATGATCTTGGCGTCGTCGGGCAGCATGCGGGTTTCCCTTCTGGAAAGACTGGTACACGAGCTCTCACTTCAGCCGTGGACGGTACTTCCCTCAGAGTAGAACGTCAGGTGCAATTACTGCAACGCCAGTCTGCGCGATAGAGCGCGGGACGCCAGTTGCCGCTGGCCTAAAGGATGCGCAAGGCTTGTTTCGGGCACGCGGCCACCGCATCGAGCACAGCGGGTCCCTGCTCTGGCGGCGGCTCGGGCAGCAGGATCTGGACGACGTCGTCGTCGACAAGGTCGAAGATGTCCGGGGCGGACGCCACGCACAATCCATTCGCTTCACACAGGTCAGGGTCGACTGTCACCTTCATCTGTCAAGTAGACCATCCCGTTCTTCTGTCGACAACGAGAGTATTTCTCTGTGCGTCTATTACCTTTTATTTGTGACAGACTGCCCGATGGGCGAGCACGTGGCACCGGTTACCGACACGCGTCCATTCACCGGCGCCGACGTCAAGGGAGTATGGGATGAACAACGCCGTGATCGTGGACGTGGTCCGGTTGGCGTCCGGGAAGGGCAAGCCGGGCGGCGCGCTGTCGGGCCATCACCCGGTCGAGTTGTTGCGCCAGGTGCTCTCCGAGCTCGTTACCCGCAATCACTTAGACCCCGCCCGAATCGATGACGTCATCGCCGGCTGCGTGGAGCAGGTCGGCGAGCAGAGCTTCAACATCGCCCGCAGCGCCGCCCTAGCGGCGGGATTCCCTGAGTCCGTCCCGGCCACCACGGTGGACCGCCAGTGTGGTTCCAGCCAGCAGGCGGTGCATTTCGCAGCGCAGGGCGTGTTGGCCGGCGCCTACGACATCGTCATCGCGTGCGGCGTGGAATCCATGAGCCGGGTTCCGATGGGAACGGCGTCGTCGGGCGCCGATACCTTCGGCCCGAGCGTCGCGGCGCGGTATCCGCAGGGCCTGGTCACGCAAGGAGTGGCCGCCGAACGCGTCGCAGCCCGATGGAAGCTCGAACAGGACTCCCTGGATGCCTTCGCTGTCTCCTCGCATCAACGGGCCGCGGCCGCGTCGGCCGCCGGATGTTTCGTCAACGAGATTGTCGCGATGCCCGCCGCCGACCCGGGGGGGCGCCACACCGAGCACATCGTCGATGAGACGATTCGGGCCGACACCACCGTTGAGGCGCTCAGGGTGCTGAAGCCGTCCTTCGCCTCGGCAGAGGCGGCCGCGCGCTTCCCCACCCTCGAGTGGCGGATCACTGCCGGCAACTCCTCGCCGCTGACCGACGGCGCATCGGCCGCGTTGATCATGAGCGAGCAGATGGCGCTCTCGGGCGGACTGCGGCCCCGGGCACGATTCCACGCCTTCTCCGTCGCCGGGGACGATCCGCTCTACATGCTCACCGCACCCATTCCGGCCACCAAGAAAGCGCTGCACCGCGGCGGTCTGACGCTCGACGACCTCGACGCCTACGAGGTCAACGAGGCGTTCGCGTGCGTTCCGCTGGCCTGGGCGCAGGAGCTCGGCGCGGACCCGGCCCGGCTGAATCCGTGGGGCGGTGCGATTGCGCTGGGCCACGCGCTGGGGTCCTCGGGGACCCGGCTGCTGGCAACCTTGGTCAGCTACCTGGAGGCCACCGGCGGCCGCTACGGCCTGCAGACCATGTGCGAGGGCGGCGGGATGGCGAACACCACCATCATCGAGCGGCTCTGATGCCGCCGCGGCAAGGATCCTTCAACGACGAGAGGTCACGATGGCTTTTGACGAGATTGTGGTGATCACGGGTGGTGCGGGCGGAATGGGGTTGGCCTGTGCACGCGCGTTGGCTGACCGCGGACGCCTGCTGCTGGTGGACCTCGACGAGGAGCAACTCGATCAGGCTCGCGCCGCGTTGAGCGCGCACGGGGCCCGGGTGGAGACACTCCGATGTGATGTGACATCCGCGGCTGACATCGCGGGGGTCGCCGAGCGGGTGCAGGCCATTGGCCGCTTCCGCTGCCTCGTGCACACCGCGGGTGTCTCGCCGGAGATGGCAGACGCGCGCACCGTACTGGACGTGGACTTGGCGGGCTCGGCGCGGATCACCGATGCGCTGTTCCCCCTCGTCACCCCGGGCAGTTCAGCGATCCTGATCGGCTCGATCGCCGGGTACAGCGACGTTGCGGCCGCCGCGGAGAAGCTGCTCGACGATCCGCTGGCCGACGGGTTTTTCACCGCCATCGAGTCGGCCCTGGGACACCCTCTGGACAGTGCGACAGCCTATGTTCTGGCCAAGCGCGGTGTCGTCCGGCTGGTCGAGCGTTTGGCCGCGCCGTGGGGCGCGAAACGTGGACGCACCGTGGCCATCTCGCCCGGCCTGATCGACACACCGATGGGCAGAATGGAGCTCGAACGTCAACCGGTCATTCCGCTCATGATCGACGTGACGCCGGTGAAACGCCCCGACCGGCCGCTACCCGGCCGCCCCGAGGACATCGCCGCTGCGGTGGCCTTTCTCGAGTCCGACGCCGCGGCATTCATCTCCGGCTGCGACATCCGCGTCGACGGTGGGCTCGTCGGTGCGGGCAGACACATGATGGGTGTGGGTTGATGGCCGTGACCCGAGCCGACGGCATTGATCCTGAGATCGCCGAATGTTTGAAGCACATACCGGATTTCGACTTCTCCGCCGACACATTGCCGATGATGCGGTGCTCCACCGTGTTCCAGCCCGAATCCGCGCCGGGTGTTTCACGTGTCGAGCTCACCACGAACCCGGGTGACGTCTGCCTGACTGTTCTGCGCCCGGACGGCGCCGTCGGCGAGCTTCCGGTGCTGTATTGGATGCACGGCGGCGGGATGGTGATCGGCAACCGCTACATGGACGACACGCGCCTGACCGAGTGGTGCCGCTCGCTGGGCTGTGTCTGTGTGAGCGTCGAGTACCGACTGGCACCCGAATCGCCCTACCCTGCACCGCTGGACGACTGCGAGACCGGGTTGCGGTACATTTTCGAGCGCGCCGGCGATCTGCAGATCGACGCGCAGCGGATCGGGATCGGCGGACGAAGCGCCGGCGGCGCGCTGGCCGCCGGTCTCGCACTGCGGTCGCGCGGCCGCGCGGATGTCCCGGTGGCCTTTCAATACCTGGAATACCCGATGCTCGATGATCGCGGCCTAACCCCATCGGGTGTCATCGACGGCCTGCCGATGTGGAGTCGCGAATCCAACGCATTCGGCTGGCGCAGCTATCTCGGGGACCGGTACGGCACCGCCGACGTGCCACCGGACGCGGCGCCGGCGTGGGCCACGGACCTGGCCGGTCTGCCGCCGACATTCATCAGTGTCGGCACCATCGACTGCCTGCGGGACGAGTCGATCGATTTCGCCGCGCGACTGTGCCGGTCGGATGTACCCACCGAACTGCACGTCTACGCCGGCGCCGTGCACGGCTTCCATGTGTTCCCCGACGCCGCGGTAGTCAAATGCGCCGAGCGTGACACCGCCGACTGGTTGGGCCGCCAGTTCGGCTGATACCCGATCAGGACTGCGTCGCTGATTCCAGCGCCGCTGCGAGGCGCTCATGGTGCAGGTACGGATCGCCGAACAGCACCTGGTTGGCCTTAGCGCGGCGGTGATAGAGATGGAGGTCGTGTTCCCAGGTGAAGCCGATTCCGCCGTGCACCTGCAGGGCCTCGCTGGTCAGATCGGCGATCGCCGATGAGGTGTAGGCCTTCGCGACACTGGCGGCTTCCTCGGCGTCAGCGGCGTCGGCCGCGACGGCCATCGCCGCATAGTAGGTGGCCGCCCGCGACGCCTGCAGCCACATCCGCATCGTCGCGCATTTGTGTTTGACGGCTTGGAAACTGCCGATGGGCCGGCCGAACTGGACACGCAGCTTCGCGTACTCAACCGACATCGCCAGCACGGCCGCACCGACGCCGACGCTTTCGGCGCTGACAAGCACAGCGCCACAAAGATTCTGGTGTACGAGCGCCGCTTCCGCGGGATCGCCGGCATGCAGCAGCGCCGACCGTGGAACCGCCACATCGTCGAGGGAGACCTCGTCGAAGCGGCGGGTGATGTCCATCGTGCGTTGACGGCGCACGCTCAGCCCGGCCGAGTGCCGGTCGACGAGGAACTGCGCCAGGCGCCCGCCCAGCCGCGCCGTCACCAGGATCCAGCTGGCGGTCTCGGCGTCCTGCACCGCGGTCTTGATGCCCTGCAGCCGAAACCCATCGGCCTCTTCGGTGGCCACCGCGCACAGGCCGTCGACATCCCACGGCTGGCGCGACTCCGCGAAGGCCCACGCGGCCACCGCCTCGCCGCTGGCCAGCATCGGCAGCACCTGTGCGCGCAGGTTGTCGTTACCGGACTGGGAGATCGCCACCGCGACAAGGGCATTGCCGATCAGCGGACCGGGCTGCACCGTCCTGCCGTGCTCCTCGGCGATCAGGGCGAGGTCCACCAGGTCGCGGCCCAGTCCGTCGTACTCCTCCCCGACGAGCAACGCGGGCCAGCCCAGTTCGGCGCCCCGCTGCCAGACACGCTCGTCGTAACCACGCTGCGCCTGATCGGCCAGTTCGCGCACCCGTGTCATCGGTGAATCGCGGGCCAGCAACTGGCGGGTGCTGTCGATCAGCATCCGTTGCTCATCGCTCATGCTGAAATCCACGGTTTACCTCCGAAGCGTTGTTGGTCGAGGCGGCACCCCCAGTGCCCGGCAGTCGGTGCGACCCGTCAGGAACCTCTGGGCTCCCTGGGCAATCCCAGCGACCGCTCGGCGATGACGTTGCGCAGCACCTCGTTGGCACCGCCGGCGATCGTCAGGGCCCGCGCGTACAGGAAGGCGTCCTGCCACCAGCCGCCGGCCACCGCGCCCGGGTCCTCATCGGTGAGCAGCGCATCGGTCTCCTGCAGTCCCAGCCCGAATTCGGTCAGCGCCAGGTTGGTCTCGCTGTAGAGCACCTTGGCCAGGGGGGCGTCGCCGGGGTCGGAGCTACCGCTCAACGTGCGCGACAGGTTGTACTGGCCCAGCCGAATGTTAACGCGTGCGGCCGCGTGCAGCCGGCCGATCTCTTGGCGCACCGCGTCATTCATCAGGGCCGGACGCCCGCACCGCCGCAGCGTCCGGGCCATCGCCACCGCGTCGCGGAGAGCACGGAGCGTGACGATGCCGGCCGTGCCCACGCTGGAGCGCTCCTCGGCGAGGCTCGTGGTGGCCACCGTCCAGCCTTCGTCGACCGCGCCGAGGACGTTGTCCTCGGGTATCCGGACCGCGTCGAAGAAGACTTCGTTGAAGTCGCTGGTGCCGGTGATCTCGCGCAGCGGCCGCACGTCGACGCCCGGGCTCGTCATGTCCAGCACGAACGCGGTGATGCCCGCGTGTTTGGGCACGTCGGGATTTGTTCGGGCCAGCAGATAGCCGAGCTCAGCGTGCTGGCCGTTGGTTGTCCACACCTTCTGCCCGTCGACGACGAAGTCATCGCCGTCGCGACGCGCTCGGGTGGACAGGCTTGCGAGGTCGCTGCCCGCACTGGGCTCGCTGAACAGCTGACACCAGATGTCCTCGCCGGTCCGGATCCGGGGCAGATACCGTTGCTGCTGGTCGCGGCGTCCGTAGTGAATCAGAGCCGCGGCGGCCAGCAGGCCGGCGCCGATCGGTGTGGGCAGCCGCGCCCTCGCCATTTCCTCGGCGACGACCATCGCGCGGATCGGGTCCTTGCGGCCCCCGCCGCCCCACTCGGCGGGCCAGTCGGCGCCGACGTACCCCGCTTCGAAGAGTTGGGCGGTCCATTTCCGCAGCGCGGGGATGTCGTCGGGATCGGGGGCGCGCACGCCCGCTCTGCCCATCGTCTGCACCGCGGGGCGATGCGTTTCGATGAAATCTGTGACCTCGGAACGGAACTGGTCGATCTCGGGGTCCTGGTCCAACTTCATGGTGCTCCGTTCTGGGTCTCAGTCGCCCCGCCGCAGGAGCAGCGCTCCCCCGGGTGTGCCGCCACCGGTGGTCACGACCGCCACTTTGGCGTCGGCGACCTGGCGACCGGCGGCCTCGCCGCGCAGTTGGTGCATCGCCTCGGCCAGAAAGCCGAAGCCGTGGGTTCGGCCGGCGGAGAGCTGACCGCCATGTGTGTTCAGCGGCAGTTTCCCGTCCAGGGCGATGGTCGTTCCACCGTCGAGGAAGTCGGCCGCCTCCCCGATGCCGCAGAATCCGAGAGCCTCCAGCCACGACACGGCGTTGAACGTGAACCCGTCATAGAGTTCGGCGACGTCGACATCGTCGGGCCGAAGGCTGGTTCGGGTCCACAGATGCGCGGCGGGACCGAAAACCTGTGGTTCGTGGGTGAGGGTGTCCTGATCCCAGGAGATCCGGTCGAGCACCTGGGTGCCCACCGCTTCGACGAGCACCGGGGTCTTCGGTCTGTCGGCCGCGGTGTCGATCGACGACACGACGACCGCGATCGCCCCGTCGCACGGCACGTCGCAGTCGTAGAGGCCGAACGGCGAGCTGATCATCCGCGCAGCGAGGTAGTCATCGAGGGTCAACGGGTCGCGGTAGATCGCGGCCGGATTGCGCGCCGCATTCGCCCGCGCCGTCAGGGCGATGGGAGCCAGCGTCGATGCGCGGTCACCGCCATAGCGCCAGAAGTAGTGCGAGGCGTTCACCCCGATCCAGTTGGCGGCGGACATGGCGCCGAACGGCGACCGCCACTCGAACATGCCCGACGCCCGACCGCCGCTGGTCCGCATCGTCCCGCGCCGGGCCAGTGCGGTGTGAGTCGACTCCCACACCGTGCGGAAGCACAGCACGTGCCGGCACAGGCCTGCCGCGACGGCAAGCATGGCGGACACGACGCTGCCGCTGGGCCCCGGCGTTTCGCCGCCGCCATTGATCCAGGTGGGCCGGATGCGCAGCGCCTCCTCCAGGGCGGTGACGCCGCCCTCCGACATGCCCCCGACGTGACCGCCCGGATAGGTGGCCAGGCCGTCGATGTCGCCCAGGTCGAGGCCGGCGTCCTCGACGGCACGAAGGCACGCCGCGACGGTCAGTGACAACGGATCGACCATCAGGCGCCGGCCGATGGTCGAGCTGCCGACCCCAGTCAGCGCCACCTTGTCCTCAAACTTGGTGGTGGACACCATTGGCCGCACCGCCGAGGTGAGATCGCGTGGCCCGGGAACCGGCCCCGCCTCGGTGGCCTCCGGATCGGGTTCGAACAGCGGGACCCACATCCGGTCGTGCTGCTCGAAAACAACCCGCACCCGCATCCCGATGGCGACCTCATCGAGATCACAGCCGACGAGGTTCGTGGTGAGCCGCGCCGACGGGTCTTCCTCGATGGTCACCACCGCGACCACGTAGGGCGGCGGGAACTTCGGCAGCCACTGCTGATGATTCACGGTGAACCCGGCGACCGTGGCCCGTCCGGACACCGGCGTCATCGTCACCTCGGCGCTACGGCACTCCGGACAGACCGGCTGCGGCGGGTGGTGGTAGCGGCGGCAGGTCTGGCATTGGGCGATCCGGAGCCGGCCGTCGGCTCCGCTGGTCCAGAACGGCTCGCTGCTGAGCGTCGGTTGCGGCAGCGGCCGCTGAACCGGCTCATCGGGGCCGGTTTCCGTCATCACACCTCCGGTACCACCGGGCGATCGTTCGCACGGATGCCAACATGTTCGGAACATAACGTCCGACGACATAGTAGAGGATGGCTCTACTTGTATGTACAGTAACGACCTCGTAGGAGGACCACCGGTTTTGCTAATAGACAGGGGTGTGGGTTCACGTGAAGATCAAGGACAGCGCAGCGGTCGTCGTCGGAGGCGCCTCCGGGATGGGGCG
>JAOPWF010000330.1 GCA_025965815.1 Mycobacterium sp. | reverse complement strand
TGCGCGATTGGTACGACAGCAGCCCTGATCAGCGGTTATGTCATCGGGTTTCGGTTCCACGGCGGCCTGGTGAACGCCGTGGGCTTTTGCGTGTTGCTGCTTCTGATCGGCCTGGTGCTGTCCTTCCTGGCGGACCTGCTCGGCAGCAGTTCAAAGAACCCCGAGGCGACGTCCCAATGGCTGATGCTGCCCCAGTTGATCTTCGGGATGATCTCCGTCGGCATCCAACCGGCAGAACATTTTCCGGACTGGATCCAGCCGATCGTTCGCAACCAGCCCGTCTCGCAGTTCATTTACGCATTGCGTGCCTTCGGGGGTGACACGACCCCAGGCGCGGGCGAGGTGACCTGGTCGGTCATCGGCCCGTCACTGGCCTGGTTGATGGGCGTGATGACGATCATGGTGCCCTTGTCTGTGTTGATAATCCGGAGGCGGCCCTGATGGCTATTGCAGACAACGGCACAAAGACGGCGGACTCCGCGGTTCTGCGCAGCGAGAACTTCCCAGTCGTCGACCGCCGGCACGGTGAGAATTCACCGCTTCTTCTTGCTCCACACGCCTGGGTGCAGATGCAACGATTGCTCATCCGCTTCGTGCGGGACCCGATGACGTTTTTCTTCGGACTCGTGTTCCCGGTCTTCATGCTCGTGGTGCTGGACATCGTTCTCGGCGACGCGATTTCGACAGCCACCGGGCACAGCGCGCTGTACGGCAGCGTGCCGCTGATGACGGTGATCGGTGCGATGAATGGAGCATCGGTGGGCGCGGTCGGCATCATCACCGAGCGGACCGACGGCTTGCTTGCCCGGCTTTGGGTTGTGCCCGTACACCGCGCGTCGGGTCTGTTCGCGCGGATCGGTGCCGAGGCACTTCGGGTCGTGGTCAATTCCTTCTTCCTGCTCTGCGCGGGCATGTTGTTGGGTATGCGATTCGAGCCCGGCCTGCCGGCGGCCGTGGCGTGGCTGTGTATTCCGGTGGCCTTCGGAGTCGCGTTCGCGGTACTCGTGCTAACTGTCGCCTTGTACTGGCCGAGCCCGACCATGGTCAACGCGATCGTTCTGGTGAATTCGCTGTGCCTGTTCTTCTCCAGCGGCTTCGTACCGTTGGACCAGTATCCCAAGTGGATTCAACCGGTTGTCGAACATCAGCCGGTGTCGTACGCGATCGAGGCGATGCGCGGACTGTCACTGGGTGGACCGGTGCTGGAACCGGTGCTCGGAACTCTGGTGTGGTCTGGCGGCATCGTCGCCGCATGTGCGATCCCGATAGTGATCGGCTACCGGAAAGCCAGCATGCGCGGATGACACAGAGACGCCGCGACGAGCGGCCGCAGAGATCTGCCGATGAATGTGCACTAGCCGCCAGGGAGTCTTAATGGTGTATCCGACGTCCGTCATTCGAAAGCTGGCCGCCAGCGAGAGGTTCTTCGCGGAGACTCAGACCTTTACGTCGATCACCGTGCTGCTGAAGGGTTCAATGGACATCGATGCGATGTCCGAGGCGTTCGACACATTGCTGGAGGTCTACCCGGTGTACGCCGGACACCTCGAGCAGGGACCGGATGGCGGATACCTACTCGTCGCGGACGACCTTCTGCACCCTGGTATTTGGGTGCAGGAGGGTGACGACCCCTCGCAGTCCGCGCAGCTGGATCAGGGCGTGGCGCTGGTCTATCTGTTGGTGAAGCCCGGCGACGGGTCCGCCGATCTCACCCTGTACATCCACCACAGCCTCGCCGACGGAACCCACATGGCCGGGTTGCTCTTCGAGCTGTTCTCCAGGTACACCGACGTGGTTACGACCGGGAGTGCCGGCCCGGTGAGTCCGCAGCCGGCGCCCGAGCCCGTCGAGGCCATCCTCGAACAGCGGGGCATAGACAAGCTGCAGCGGTCGGGACTGGATATCTTCATTCCCGCGATGTTCGCCTACGACCTGCCGCCACAACGCACCACCTCCAAGAGCAAAGCCGAACGGCCGGCGGCGGTTCCGACCGCGAGACGTCGGTTGAGCAAGACCGAGACCACGGAGCTGGTGAAGTACGGCCGGAAGAATCGACTATTCGTCAACAACCTGGTGTCAGCGGCGATCCTGCTGGCCGAGTGGCACATCCGCGAGACCCCACACATCCCGATTCCGTATGTCTACAACGTCAACCTGCGAGCTCTGCTCGAACCGCCGGTGAGCGCTACGGGCTGCACACTCGCGATCGGCGTCGCTACCTACCTTGCGCAGATCACACCCGACACCACCGTGGTCGAGCTCGCCCGCGGTATCGCAGACATGTTCCAGGCTGACCTGTCCGATGGCGTCATCCAGCAATCACTGCTGCACTTCAATATGCAGTACGAAGGCGCCATCCCAGGGCTGCCCGATGTCGTCCTCTCCACCAACCTCGGCAATGCCGCGGCCATGCGTACGCCTCCAGATCTGGAAGTGGTTGGCGTGCAATCGCAGTTCTACCGGGCGTCCTCTGCGGTCATCGATGTCTATTCGTTCGGAACAGTCGGTGGAGAACTACTTGTCGAGCATCACGTCGACGCGGCTGAGAAAACGGTGGACTTGATCCTCTCGATCCTGCGCGCAGCCGCACTTGAATATCAACACTGAAGGGGATTCCCGAATGACTTCGATGAGCTGGATGGCTCGGCGGCGCACCACGGAAGCTACGGCCGCGCCCGCGGATATGGTTCACGTCGACTTGAGCGGGCCGCCGCAGACCATGCTCGACATGGTGTATGCCAAGGCGCTGGACGCGGCTTCGCCACAGCCCGTCCTCGGAGATAGCTACGCGAAACAGCTGATCAGCCAGGTCGACTACGACCAGCGGAACAACCCCATCGCCAAACAACGCCGCCGCCAGGTGTCATCGATCACCGTCCGGGCGGCCCAGTTCGACATCTGGGTACGTCAGTTCGTGTCCGCCCACGACCGGGCGGTGGTGCTGCATCTCGGGTGTGGTCTGGACAGCCGAGTGTTCCGGGTAGATCCAGGGCCCGATGTGGAATGGTTCGACGTCGACTTTCCGGACGTCATTGCGCTCCGTGAGCGGTTCTGTCCCACCCGTGAGCACTACCACCTGGTGGCCGCCTCTGTTACCGATCCGTCCTGGCTGCGCGAAATCCCCGCCGACCGCCCCGTCCTGCTGATCGCCGAGGGCGTGAGCATGTATCTCGCGGAGGACGATGGCATCGCGCTGCTGCGTCGGGTTGTCGAGCACTTCCCCGCCGGGGAGTTGCAGTTGGACTTCTGGAGCCGGTTCGGAACAAAGGCGCAGCAGAAGAACAACACGGTGGTGCGCTGGTCGGGCTCCAAGCTGGGGTGGTCCGTCGACGGACCCGACGATATCCTCGGCAATGTCCCGGGAACGCGGTTGTTGACGGCGATCTCGTTGTTCGATGCAGAAACCGCGCAACGGCTCCCCAATGGAATTCGCCGGTTCGCGCGGATGGCATCTCACACCCCGGTGCTACGCAAGATCGTTCAACTCCACCGCTACGCCTTCTAAGGGCCGGCCGACAGACCGGGATGGCGCCGGGTCAATCTGGATCAAGTGAATGCGTAGTCGGTCAACGGGAATCGCGTCGACTCGCCAATCGCCTTCCGCCTGGAGCTGGGGCGCACGATCGTCGCATCCCCACGGAAATAGTAGGACCGAGATGAGGCGCAGTTGCCTCCGAAGTACACCATGTCACCGAGCCGTTCGGAAATACTCTTGAAATAGCGCGCATTCGCTTCATCGGTGACCTCGAACGTGCTGCTCCCGCGACGGCGCACCTCACCGAACAGTCGGTCCATATGCCGCATCTGGCACTCCATCATGGTGAAGAACGACGCCCCGGTGAAGGCGTATGGACGTGCCAGGTTCAAGAAGTTGGGGAAGTACGGAACGGAGACGCCTTCGTAGGTCTGGAATCGGTTCTCACGCCACCATTTACCGAGATTCCGGCCATCGCGGCCGACCACCTCGATCGCCGGGAAATTGGCGTCCCACAGGTCGAAACCGGTCGCCAGCACCAGCGTGTCGATGACTGACTTGTGGCCGTCGTTGGTGACGATGCCGTCGGGTTCGATCCGGTCGATCCCTGCGGTCTCCAGCCGGACGTGCGGCCGCGTCAACGTCCGATAGTAGTCATTGTTGAATGTCGTGCGCTTGCAGCCGAAGTCGTACTCCGGAGTGAGTTTCCGACGCAGCGACTTGTCCCGGACAGACATGAAGATGTGCATTCGCGAGAATCTCGCCGCGGCATTGTTGAAGCGCCCGGGATGCTTGTAGTGCAGCACGGCGGTGGAAACCCCCAATTCCGCGAGAGCGTCCGTTACCAATCGCAGGAGGCGCTGGATCAGCGGGAACCGGGCGAACAGCTGTTGGACCGCAGGAGGGATGGGAAAGTCCACCTTGGGTACCACCCAGATCGGCGTGCGCTGATACACGGTCAGCTCCGATGCCTTTTCGGCCAGTTCCGGAATCAACTGCACCGCCGTCACGCCGGTTCCGATGATTCCGACGCGGCGGCCGTCGAGATGGTGGCGGGCATCCCACTTGGCGGTGTGAATCATCGTGCCGCCGAAGCCACTAACGCCTGGGATATCCGGGATGCGGGGCTGCGACAGATACCCGGTGGCGGTGATCAGGAACCGGGCCGTCAGCGTTTCCCCGTCGGCGAGGGCGACTCGCCACACCTGCGCGTCCTCGTCCCAGCGGGCGCCCTCGACGGTGGTAGAGAACCGCATGTAGCGGCGGAGATTGTATTTGTCGGCTACATGATCGGCGTAACGCTGGAGCTCCTCACCGGGCGCGTGCAGCCGAGACCAGTATGGGTTCGGTTCGAACCAATAGGAGTAGGTGGTCGACGGGATATCGACAGCCAGCCCGGGGTAATGGTTGACGTACCAGGTTCCGCCCAAGTCATCCTCGCGATCGAGGATCGCGATGTTGTGGTATCCGAGGCGATTGAGCTGGATCGCCGCGCCCATCCCGCCGAAGCCGGCCCCCACAATGATGGCGTCTAGTTGCTCCGCACCCACCATCACACCGTACCTGCACAAGAGGTTCGAAGTGGTGCAAGAGGACGAGACAGTGCGGGAAACAATCCGGGCGCGCCGGCTTTGCTCTTGTTGATGGCGTTGTACTCGCGAGGACGTCGATCATGCCGCCGCGTCGCCCGTGTCGGCAAATATTTGAATCATCAAGGAGTCGGATTCCGAGTCGTCATTCTGCGTGCCCTGCCGTGGCAGTCCGGTCACGTATTTGCGGTTCCCTTCGTTGGTTTGCCAGTGGATCCGGCGACCACGTGTTGGTGCTGACGGACACCTCGGAATAGATCTGGAAATCAGCACTACAACGACCGTATATCAGCTTCTGGAAGATAGACTTTGCAGCTTGCCTGCGCGACATGCAGGAGTTTGCCAACTACCAGATATCGCGCACAGGCGCAGGCGTGGTTAGCAGTGGGATTTGCCATCGCAAATAAATTCGCGGGCACATTTTTTGCCTCGCGGAAGATCAGGTAGCGAAAATGTAACGGTGCTGCGTGTAGAGGCGCTACGCTGCTTGGCGTGTGGGCTCAGTCTGTTAGCCCACTTCCACGATCAGGGGTAAGGAAACGCTGTGGGGAATCATCGAACAGTACGTAAGAACAAGAGGGTTGCGTCATATGTGACCGCCGGCCTGGCTCTGGAAGTTGTGAGCCTCTTCGGCTTCGCGTATGCCACCGGCGGCCCTGCGCCCGCTGTGAGCCTGATGGCCACCACCATCTTCATCGACGGCACCAAAGACATCATTCCCACCGGCAATAACCAAGCGCCTGACCGAATGAAGGACACCCTCGCCGGGAAATTCAACCAATGCCCGACCGGCACCTGCACAACCGGTAACAAGAACGTCTTCATCGATTATTCCAGAAGCTTCGGCGTGCTCACGGGGCTCACCGATCCAACCTATGACGCGTCCAAAGCAGAAGCGACGAGGTTGACCATCCAGGCCATCAAAGACGCGCAGGCGGATCCGACTTACGTAGCCGGTGACCCGATCTATGTCGTCGGCTATTCGCAAGGCGCCAATGCCGCCTCCGACGTCATCAAACAGATTCAACACGAGAACGCCACGAACGCCCCGGGTGAGCCAGACGTAGACCTAACCAACGTCACATTCGTGTTGGTGGGCAACGGGGCTCGTAACGACGGTGGCCTCTGGGCGCGGCTTCCGGCAGGTGCCTACCTACCCTTGGTTGGTCTCAGTTTCGGAGCCTCGACCAATCCCAGCACGGACCCGAACTCGCCTCAGATCATCCAGATCAGCAAGCAGTACGACGGCGCGTCCGACGTGCCCAAATACGTGCTCAACCCAGTGGCATGGGCCAACACAGCCATGGGCTTCATATATGTGCACAACGGCTACTATAAAGACGTCAATCTCGATCTGAATAATGACGGCAAGGTCGATCAGGCCGATGTGACGTTGGCGGAGAACGATCCTGCGCATGGATACATCGTTACCAGGAACGGCAACGTAACCGATGTGGTAATCAAGAACCAGCCAGGCCAGTTGCCGCTCACCCAGCCGCTGCTCGCCATGGGCGTGCCGCAAGAAGTGGTGACGGCATTGGATCCGCTGCTGCGGGCCATCATCGAAACCGCCTACGACCGGCCTGCCAACGGAGGGACCTATTCCGCAACGCCGGTAACTCTCCAGCTGATGCCGGGGCCGTCCCAGTGGGCAACTGACATTCACGCGATCGCAGCAGGTTTGGCGCAAACCTCGGCTGCGCTCGCAGCGCTCAATGCGACCCAGGTCTCGCCATCGATAGCGCCGTCAGGGTCAAGAGTTGGCCAGATGGCAGCGGCTACAGAGCTGGCCCCACCGAAGCCGGTTGAAGAGGTCGCCAAGGCTGAAAAGCAGGCCTTACCTGAAAAGCCGGCTTGGAGTGAAAACAATTTCCTGGCTGAAAAGCACCCTGTAGCCGACGTGAGTGAAAAGACTCCGGCTGCCGATCCAGCCGTTAACATTCAGGCGACCACTCAGCCGACGTTGACCCCGGTAACTCCAAAGACGACCACTGAGCCGGTGAAGACGAATATGATTCGCGGGCCGATCGGTGGGTCGCCTTCGCTGCCCGGTGTCAACGCCATCACCACTGCGATCAACGGCGTGGTGACCGGTACGGTGGCAGCGATAACTGGTGCACTTACCCCGAAGCCAGCAGGTGGCAGCACGGTAGCCCCGGCAGGCGAACCGGCAGCCCCGGCAGGCCAACCGGCAGCAAGCGAACCGGCAGCCTAGTAACGACGGCTGACCTTTCGCTTGCGCGCAGCTGCCCGCCACCGAAACCGCGGTGGCGGGCAGCTGGCGTTGCGCGCGAGAATGGCGGGCGCCCTTAGCGTCAACCTGTGTTCAACCCTTCGAAGGCGGCATACGTGAAACACTTCAGGTCCAACGATTCCGCATGTCGGAGAGATGTCCTCTGGAAATATTGACAGTGATCTAGTGCCGCCTTATTGAGAAGCAAAGTCAGGACACCATGGGAGGCGAACACCGCTGGTTGCCAAGAAGACTTTCGAGTCGGAGGACTGGCCGCGTGCGGTCTGCGCATGAAACCGGACTACAGCGTGGCTGGAAATCAGCTAAGAGACAAGGCTGCTGAGAGGAAAACCCAATGCAGATTGCCGTCATCGTCGTGTCGATCGGTCTGGCAATTTTCATGGCGGTCGCCGGATTCCTGAACGTCTTCTTCGTGGGGGATGCCCGCAAGAACGCCGCTCACCTTCACCTCTCAACGGCGCTGACTCGCTTCATCGGCTGGTGCCAATGGGCTGCCGTCGTCGGTCTCGTCGGCGGATTGTTCTGGCCGCCCTTGGGAATTGCCACCGCAACGGGACTCCTGCTGTTGCTGGTCGGTGCCGTGATCTACCACCGACGTGTCGGTGACCCTCTCAAAGAGATGGTGCTGGCGATCGTGGTGTTCATCCTGTCCGCGTTCGTCCTCGTGGGCCACATCTCGCTACTTCCAGGCTGAGCTTCATATTGGCTGAGTGCACTCAGCTCGGCAGACGGGACTCCGCGAGGCGTGCGATGTCCGCAGTCACAGCGGTGAAGGTCTCCTCGAGCTTAGTGCGCGTCATTCGGTCGAAAAGACCGGCGAACAGCCCCGTCATGATGACCCGCTCGGTCAATACCGTTCCGTCACCGGCAGGTTCGATCACATGCTCGTACGTCAGCGTCAGCCCTGGGAACTTCGAGACGGAGGTCCATATCGTCGGCGGATCGACACGGGCGAGGGTGGATGTGGTCTTCACGCCGCCCTTTACCTTCACGGTGACCTTCGACCCGACAGCGAAATCGCCGTCGACAGCGCCCTGCTCGATGACGTCTCCGGGCCACTCCGACGGGTTGGTCCAAACCTCCCAAACCATCTCTGCCGGTGCAGAAGACGTGGAAGATCCGTCAACCGATCGATGTCGTTTGTCCATCAGTCAATGATCGCACCGAGGCGTGACCATCGGAGCGGTTACGCCAGGTCTGCCAAGAGAGACGCGCTGCCGGCCCGATGTCGGTAGCGTTGGCGGCTATGCCGAGTACGTTCGACTTGTCGGTTGAATCCCCGGCCACCGTTGACCAAATCCTCTCGGCGTTCGGCGACGGGGAGTACTGGCGGGCGAGGCTGGCCATGTTCGGCGGTGGTACCGCCACGTTGACTTCGTTGATCATCGATGCGAGCGGCGCAGTGACGGTGGCTATCACCCTCGGCTTGCTCCGCGACCGGCTACCAAAACTGGTGACCCAGTTGCACCGTGGGGATCTGGAGATGGTGCGCAACGAGAATTGGAGTCGGATCGGCGGCGGGCGGGTCCGTGGCGATATCGACGTGGCAGTTCC
>JAOPWF010000315.1 GCA_025965815.1 Mycobacterium sp. | reverse complement strand
CCAGTAGCCCACCATGTTCTTCGCCGAGCGCACAAAGAGCTCAGCCGGCTCGCTCGGCGAGTGTCCGCCTCCTGGTTGCCCGATGCTTACGTGAACCCCAGGCACGGAGCGCCCGATCGAGCCGAGCAGTGCTCGATGCTTGGGGTCTCGCATCGCCAGCAGGTGTTCCGGCGGCTTCAGGGCAGTAATCGCCGGGCAGCCCTCGGTCAGCCCGTATGCGTTGTAGAAGCCGCAGGGCAGCCGGGCTAGGGCCTCTTCGATCAGCGGTCGCGGCGTCGGCGCGGCGCCGTAGATGATCGCACGCAACGTCCTCAAGTCCGCCTCGTCGAGCTCCGGGCTGTCGAGCAGCATGCGCAGCATCGTGGGCACGAGGATCGTCGTCGTCACGCCATGGGATGCAACTGCGTCCAGGAATGCCTGGACGTCGTAGCGCTCGAGAATCACGTTTGGAATTCCGTCGATGGCGAGTGCGAACATACGGGCAGCTCCGGCAGCGTGGCTCAGTGGGGTCGCCGTCAGAAACACGTCGCTGTGGTCCGCCTGTTGATAGTTCATGGCTGTGAGCCCGTTGAATATCATCGCGGCCTGGGTCAACATGGCCCCCTTTGGCTGTCCCGTCGTTCCCGACGTGTACAGCTGCAGCACGACATCGTCGGCGCTCTCGATACGCGGGGGCTCCTCGTCGGCTCCTTCGGCCACGAAGGCGTCGTAGTCGGCGCCTCTTGTCTGCACGACGGCTGACCCGGCCGTGGCGACCAGCTCTCCTAAGGTCGCGTCAACGAACGCCAAGTTCACTTCGGCATCGTCCATGAGGTAAGCAACCTCAGCTGCTGCGTAGCGCGGGCTTATGGGCACTAGGACCGCCCCGATCAGCGCAACCGCGAACCCGACCTCCCCGACCTCCGGGCCGTTCTGCTGCAGGATCGCAACGCGGTCTCGGCGCGCTACCCCTGCCGACCTCAAGCGATTCGCCAGCCGGAACACACGTCGCTCAAACGTGGCCCACGTAATGGTCTCGTCTCGAAAGACGACCGCCGCGTCACGACCGTACAAGGCACGGTTTCGGGCGAGCAGATCCCGCAGTACCGACGTCATCGCGTCCCGTCCGGTCTCGGCGAAGACGGCACGCGTGATTCGACAGTCGAACTGTAGAGCTGAGGCTCGCACATCGTCATGGAGTCGCAGGCCATCGTCAGCTGCCCTCAGTCCGGTAGCCGCCGCGTACGTCGGCCGCTAACCGCTCGCGACTGCGACGGGCGGAGTCGCCTGAGCCACCCGCTCCGCAAACGGTATGAGTCACGGTCTCGCCGTCGCCCAAGACGAGCCGCACCGCCGCCTTGAGCTGCTCCCGCGTCCCGTCGCTGCGCTCGAGCACTGTCCGCGAAGGTGTGCCCGAGCCGCCGCCGTTGACCCCCCACGATGCGTGGCGACTTCGATTGCCGCGAAAGCTGAGCGACACGCCGCCCTTTCGCGCTCGATAGCCTCTGCGAATCGCGCAGCCGCCGCGAAACTCGCCATCGCCGAACGTATCAGCCGCATAGCCGTACTCGGTGACGAACAGCGGATACTCTGCCTCAAGCAACTCGATTGGCGTGTTAGACATGTTAATGGCCGGGTGTGACACCCCGTCGATCCCGTCCTCCTTCACTCGTGCGCCCCAGCTGCCGTTGAGGAGCTCAGTTAGGATGAACGTTGATCCGTCATTGCGTTCACCAGAGAAGACAAGCACGTCGTAGCCGCCATCTCCGGCAGCCATTGCGTGCTCGGGCATGAGCTTTCCAATGGCCCCGAGGAGCGCGTCCCACAGCCTGTAGAGCACGATTCCGCGCGCACCGACGGCGGCGGGATAAACGGCATGTGTGATGGTGCCCGGGGTGCTTTCTACGCGCAAGGCCCGCGCGAACCCGTCGTTAACGGGAATATCTTCTGCGACGAGCGCCCGCAAAGCGAAGGACGCGAGCGAATAACTGTTACAGATCGTAGCGTTGATCCCGGCGTCCACCTGTGCAGGCATGGTGGTGTAGTCGACTATAACCTCTTCGCCTCTAATCTCCAGCGCGACGGTGATGGGAATGCTCTCCCCCTCCTGCACGATGTCGTCGACGTAGTCCGTGAAATCGGCGCGACCGTCCGGCAGGTCGGCGATCCGCGCTCGTACCGCCGCCTCGGAGTAGTCCAGGATCGCCGCCATGCCGCTCGCAATCACGCCCGCGCCAAGCGCGGCGGCGAGCTCACACATCCGCTGCTGGCCGATGCGCATCGCCGCAACCTGACTCCAGAGGTCCCCTACGACCTTCTCGGGCGCGCGTACGTTCGCCGTCAGTAGGCGCTCAAGGAGAGCGGACCGTTGGCCGTCCTCGATGAGCTTGATCGGAGGGATGCGAAAGCCGTCCGAGAAGATCTCTCGGGATTGCGAAGACAGACCGCCGGCATGGATCCCGCCGATGTCGAGCTTGTGCGCCAGAATCGCGACGAAGCCGCAACAAACGCCGTCGACGACCACTGGCGCCGCGGTTACGAAGTCGGGGAGGTGGGTCGCTCCACCCTCGAATGGGTCGTTGGTCAGGATGACGTCGTTCGGGCCGATGTCGTCTCCGAAGCAGTCGAGAATCGCGCGCATCGCGAAAGGCATCGCCCCAAGCTGCACGGCCAAGCACGTGCCCTGCATGACCAGACGCCCTTCGCTATCGAATACCGCGGTGGAGAAGTCCAGATGGTCGCGCACTACCATCGAGCGGGACGAGCGGGCGAGCGCCACCGCCATGTCGTCGGCGATCGATCGGAGTCCGTTTGCGAGCAGCTCGCGCTCGATCAGGCTTAGCTGGCGGTCGGCTTTTGATGCTAGTGACACGGGGCCTATCCCTCGAATCGGTCGATTATCACGTTGTTCAGCTCGTCAAGGACGGCAGTCATTCCGGGGGGCACGACGATCGTCGAGTCATACTCGGTAACGATCAACGGTCCCTCACGCGCCGTGGCTTCGAGATCCCCCCGCTGAATGATCGGCGTATCCCACCTTCGGTCGTCGAAGAACACGGGACGGGACCCGGGCAGGTCTCGTTCATCTCGGCGCTCCCGCCGCATCAAGCCAACGAGGTCCGCGTAGGAGCCGTGCCCACCGGTTTGTCGCGCGCGGAAGCGGATCGCGACGAAATCCACCAACTCGTTGGGGCTTCTGTGCCCATACGTCTCCTCGTGCTCCGTTTCGAAAGCCGCGATCGCCTGCGCAACTGATGCTCCCGGCGATAGGCGAACCGCCAGCTCGCTCGACTGGCCCTCGTAGCGCATCTCCAAGCCCCACTCCACCTCTAGGTCGTCGAGGTCGACCCCCATGGTCGCGAGCTGTGCGACGGCAGTGACTCGCAGATCGGCGAACCGCTCGGCCAGCCCGGCATCTGTCAAGGTCTTCGTGCTGCGCGTCAGCGGCGCCTGGAAGTCGAAGCTGAGGTCGGCAAGGAGCAGGCCAAAGCCGCTGAACACCCCGGGCAGCGGGGGCACAACCACGCGCCGAGCACCGAGCTGTTGCAGCACCTCGGCAGCCTGCACCGGGCCGGCGCCGCCGAACGTGAGGATCTCCATGCCACGCGGATCGCGACCACGCTCCGTCGTCACCGCCCGAACTGCACGGATCATCGCGGCTGTGTTCAGGCGATGTATGCCCCACGCAGCCTCATCGACGGACAGCCCAAGCGGGGCCGCAATATGCTCCTCGATCGCCGCGCCAGCGAGATCGACGGCGATCGGCTGTGTGCCGCCCGCGATCCCCTCAGCGCCAAGGAACCCGAGGACGGCAAAGGAGTCGGTGACAGTCGGTAGTTGACCTCCCCGCCCGTAGCAAGCGGGCCCTGGGTCCGCCCCCGCGCTCTGCGGACCGACCTTCAGTGCCCCACCGCTATCTATCCGCGCGATGCTGCCTCCTCCTGCCCCCACCTCGGCAAGGTCGATGGATGGCACAGCCACCGTGTAGCCGCCGCCCTGGAAAAGCCGGCTCTCGGCGTTCATGCCAACGCCGATCTCCATCTGACCCGTTTCGCGGAGACGTCCGCGCTCCACGAGGAACGCCTTAGCTGTCGTGCCTCCGATATCGAGACCGATCAGCTCCTGGCTTTTGCGCTGATTGGCAAGTACCACGCCTGCCATCGCCCCCGCCGCGGGACCAGACTCGACGAGCGTAACCGGCCGGCTGGCCGCGACGCGGCTCGGCACGACACCGCCGTTGGATTGCATCAGCATC
>JAOPWF010000314.1 GCA_025965815.1 Mycobacterium sp. | reverse complement strand
TGCCCGAGTGGTGGTCCATATTGCCGAACACCATCGCCTGCACCACCACAGCGGTGGCGCCAAGATCGTCGAGTCCGTGATGCTTGCGGTAGGCCACCGCCCGCGATGAACTCCATGACCCGAACACCGCCTCGATCGCACCGCGCAACTGCTGGTACGGATCGTCGGGGACGACCCCGCCGCCGTCGCCGCCCAGCACGATGCGCCGGTACATCTGCTGGAACCGGTCCCGGGTGTCGTGGGCGAACGCGGACGTCGACGCCTGCGCCAGCGCCGCCTCGACCGCGTCGTTCATGCCCAGATCCAGCACCGTGTCGAGCATGCCCGGCATCGACTGCGCCGCGCCGCTCCGCACACTCACCAACAGCGGGCGCGGGCCGGTGCCGAACGTGCGCGACGTCTCGCGCTCCAGCCGGCCCATCCGGTCACACACCAGATCCCAGATTCCGTCGATGGTGCTCTCGGGGTCGGCGAAGTACCGCGCACACACCTCGGTGGTGATGCAGAACGCCGGCGGCACCGGCAGGCCGTGCCTGCGCATCGCGTCGATGCCATACCCCTTGTTGCCCAACACCTTGCGGGGCAATCTCGCAGCGCCGTCGAGCAGCACAACGGGTGGGTGGCCGGGTGCGGGATTCTCGGCGGGGGTCCCGGTGTCGGGTACGGCACGGGTCATGGCCGATCTCGCCGTTGCCGCGGCAACTGAGTCTGTGCTCTGCAACACATCCTCCCTAGGCTGCCAGATACGATGCGACATATCCAACCTGGTTAGAGATGAGGAGGGTGGCGTGCATCCCGGAACTGCCGTTCGGCGGTTACCAGCGCAGGGGTCTGGTGCGTGAGTACGGCGAGGACGGTCTGCTGGGGTTTCAGCAGACCAAGTCGATCTCATTCCACGCCGGCTGAGGCGTCCCCGCGCAGCAGTCCGAAGGCGAAGTCGGTACCGAACCCGCGGCGCAGCGCCAGGTGGATCCAGATCAGTGCGAACGGCTCGAGCAAGCGTGCCAGCGTCAGGTCGCCTGCGTCGACGGTCTCGAAGCCGAGCGCGCTGACCAGTCTGCCGGTCACCGCCTTGGCATCGTCGTCGTCACCGCAGATGAACATCACCGGTGTGCCGGGCAGCTGCGGGTGGTTCATCATCGGTGCGCCGATCTGGTTCATCGCCTTGCACACCCTGGCTCCCGGCGCCCAGTGCGCCACGTGTTCGGCTCCCGATGTGGTGAGGCCGACGTCCAGGGCGGAGAAGTCGGGCGTCAGCGGGTTGGTGCAGTCGATGAGCACCTTGCCGGTCAGATCACCGCAGGTCCGGATGGCCTGCTCGGTGCCCTGCCACGGCGTGCACAGCGCGACGACGTCGCTGCCGTCGGCGGCGGCCGCGTTGGTGGTGACCGACGCACCCACGTTGGCGTATCTGGGGTCGTCGGGATTGCGGACGCCGTAGCTCACGTCGTGGTCGGCGCTCCACGCCGCACCCAGCGCGCGGCCGACGTCGCCGGCTCCGATGATGGCGATCTTCATGGCGGGCTCCCTTGCGGTGGTCGATGGGCGGCGCGTCGTTACGCTGTGGGGCGCAGCGATTCGATGCCGACGTCGAGTGCGGCCTCCAGGTAGCGGAGGTCGCCCGTCGCGAGCATGACGCCGACGCCGCCCTGGATGCCGGCCAGCAGGGCCGTCGCCGCCCGGTCCGCGTCGACCTGCTCGGCGATCTTTCCGGTGCCTTGCATGTGCCGGATTCCGGTGGCGATGTCGTCGTGCCACCGCTGGATCAGCGCCGCCGTGACCGCCTGGGAACCCGGTGTGGTGCGGCCGATCTCGGACATCAGCAGAGCCAGCGGGCAGCTCTGACCCTGCCGGCGGTACCGGTCGACCACCACGTCGCGCCAGCGCTGCCAGGCCGCCCAGGAGTTCAGTGCCCCCAGATATGGCTGCTGGTCGCTCAGCACCAGGTCCGCCTCGTGCTCGGCGACGGCGAGCAGCAGCTGATCTTTGCCGCCGGGGAAATAGTGGAACAGCTGGCTTTTACTGGTCTGGGTCCGGGCGCGGACATCGTCGAGGGTGGTGACGGCCACGCCACGCGCGCGGATCTCGGCGGCGGCGCCCTCGATGATGCGCTGGCGCGTCGCCCGACCTTTCGCGGTCAGATTCTGGACTTGCAAGTCCATTTTTAACGGCGGAGCATATGGACTCATGAGTCCAAACAATACGCGGCTGAGCGGCCGCACCGCCCTGGTCACCGGTTCGACAGGCGGCCTCGGCGCCGCTATCGCCACAGCACTCGCGGCGGAAGGAGCATTCGTCGTCGTCAGCGGCCGTGACCCGGCCCGGGGGAAAGGCGTCGTCGCCGGCATCGAGTCGAGCGGTGGCAGAGCGGCGTTCGTGGCCGCCGATCTGGGTCTCGGCACCGACGAGGTGCAACGGCTCGCTCAAGAGGCGACCGCCGCCGGCGGCCACCTCGATATCCTGGTCAACAACGCCGCCCTGCTGCTCTTTCCGATGCCGACGGCCGGGGTGCCGGAGCAACTGATTCGCGATGCGTTCGCCGTCAACGTCACCGCGCCGTTCCTACTGACGGGGATCGTGGCATCCGCGATGGCACAGCGGGGCCACGGCGCGATCATCAACATCGGTTCGATCAACGGGCTGGTCGGAATGGGCGGATCCGCCCTCTACAGCGCCAGCAAGGCGGCTATCCACTCGCTCACGAAGTCGTGGGCCGACGAATACGGGCCGGCCGGTGTGCGGGTCAACACCGTGGCACCCGGCCCGAGTATGACCGAGCGCAACGCCGAATTCGCCGACCACGTGGCGCCGCTGCTGGCACGGATCCCGTCGCGACGGATGAGCGAACCGTCCGAAGTGGCTGCGGCCGTGGTGTTTCTGGCCGGCGACGACGCGTCCAACATCCACGGCGCCACGCTGTCGGTCGACGGCGGGTTCGCCGCGGTCTAGCCTCGGTGGCGTCGCGCCCGTTAACCTAGTTACCCAAGTGGGCCGGTCTGGTGCGGTCCGCGGTGTTAGGTGGCCCGGTCAGATACAGCGGAAAGTTGCGAGGTCTCCATGAAGGTGCGGTTGGAACGCGAGAAGTGCGTCGGACATGCCCAGTGCTACGCCGTCGACCCCGATCTGTTCCCGATCGATGACAGCGGCTACAGCATCCTCGAACCGCACGAGGTCGCACCGGGCGACGAGGAGCTGACCCGCGACGGGGTGGCCGCGTGCCCCGAATTGGCGCTCATTCTCGAAGAGGACTAGCACTTTCTTGCGCTCGGGCCCTCTGACCC
>JAOPWF010000296.1 GCA_025965815.1 Mycobacterium sp. | reverse complement strand
TGGTGGCGATCGCAGTCGGCCAAAACGGGAGCTCGATCGACGACGGGAGGTGCGGGACCGTCTTGGTGGCAATCCCTGTCGGCCAAAACGGGAGCTTGACCGTCGACTGGTGCGGGATCGTCTGGGTTGCCAGGGGCACGCTCAGGTCGCTCTGGTTGTTAGCTTCGGCCGTGCCCGAGCCGACCGCCAAAACTACCGCGGTCGCCGCGGCCGCCATCCCGGCCAGACCGGCAATCTTCTTGATGTTTGCGCGATGAGTCACAATGATCCCCTCTTTCTAAGTCTTTGTTGTGGGAAGTTGTTCGTCCCAGCTGCGGGGTAACCGTATACGACGCCTGTCCAGGTTCTCCGAAATCGTCATGAATTCGACGTTGCTAGATGATGACTGAACAACGTAGCGGAGATGACCAACCACGGACCGTTCCGGGTGGGCATTGGTCCGCGGGTGACGCCTCTTGACCAACGACGACAACGGGCGGCCCTAGATCGGGGCGGCGCCGCGCAGGTGCTCGAAGATCAGTGATGTCTGGGTGCCGGCCACGTCGGCGTCGGCGTTGAGGTTCTCCACCACGAAGGACCGCAAATCCTCGGTGTCGCGGGCAGCGACATGCAGGATGAAGTCATCGGCTCCCGCGAGGAAGTAGACGTCCATCACCTGGGGTTTGCGGCGGATCTGCTGAATAAAACTGCGGATCTTGCCACGAGCGTTGGACTGCAGGCTGACGGAGATCATCGCCTGCAGCGGCAGCCCGATCGCGGCCGGATCGATATCGGTGTAGTAGCCCCGGATAACCCCGAGATCGTGCAGCCGTCGGAGCCTCCCGTGGCAGGTCGACGGCGCAATCCCGACGATGTCGGCAAGAGCGCTGTTGGAGATCCGCGCGTCGGCATGCAGCGTGGCCAGGATTCGCCGGTCGACGTCATCAAGATCGGCGGCCTGAACATCCTTCGGCGAACGGGGAAGACGCGCCATTCCGCCTGTCGATTCTTCGCTCACACGCGGATGCTATCGAATCAATGTCATGATGATTGCTATCTCGTCGCAATTTCTTCACACTTTAGGCAATTCGTCTCACAACCCGCGAGGCGACCCTGCCTAGCAAGGAGTGATCATGCGAGTCGGCATCCCGACCGAGATCAAGAACAACGAGTTCCGGGTGGCCATCACCCCGGCCGGTGTCGCCGAACTGACCCGGCGCGGCCACGACGTGATCATTCAGGCGGGAGCCGGCGAGGGATCGGCGATCGCCGACGCCGACTTCAAGGCGGCCGGCGCGGAGATCGTCGTCGGCGCCGACCAGGTCTGGGATCAGGCCGATCTGCTGCTGAAGGTCAAGGAGCCGATCGAGGCGGAGTACGCGCAAATGCGTGCGGGCCAGACCCTGTTCACCTACCTGCACCTGGCGGCGTCCAAGGCGTGCACCGACGCGCTGCTGGCGTCCGGCACCACATCGATCGCCTACGAGACCGTGCAGACCGCCGACGGCGCACTGCCGCTGCTGGCCCCGATGAGTGAGGTCGCCGGCCGACTCTCGGCGCAGGTCGGTGCCTATCACCTGATGCGGACCCAGGGCGGCCGCGGCGTGCTGATGGGCGGCGTCCCCGGGGTCAGCCCGGCCGACGTCGTGGTGATCGGAGGCGGCACCGCCGGCTACAACGCCGCCCGGGTTGCCAGCGGAATGGGTTCGAACGTGACGATTTTCGACGTCAACATAAACAGGCTCCGCGAACTGGACGCCGAATTCGGCGGCCGGATCCACACCCGTTACTCGTCTGCCTACGACCTCGAGGATGCCGTCAAGCGCGCCGACCTAGTCATCGGTGCGGTCCTGGTGCCCGGCGCGAAGGCCCCCAAACTGGTGTCGAATGCGCTTGTCGCGCACATGAAGCCCGGCGCGGTGCTGGTCGACATCGCCATCGACCAGGGCGGCTGTTTCGAGGACTCGCGGCCCACCACACACGATGACCCCACCTTCACCGTCCACGACACGGTGTTCTACTGCGTGGCCAACATGCCCGGCGCGGTGCCGCGGACGTCGACCTTCGCGCTGACGAACGCCACCATGCCCTATGCGCTCAAGCTGGCCGACAAGGGCTGGCAGGCGGCGTGCCGCGCCGACGCGGCGCTGGCCAGGGGGCTGTCCACGCATGAAGGCGCCCTGCTGAGCGAGCAGGTGGCGTCCGACCTGGGTCTGCCGTTCACCAACCCGGCCACCGTCCTGGACTGACCTCAGTCCGGGTTGATCACCCACCGCAGTGCCAGCTTGGTCACTTCGGCGATGAGCGGTTGCAGGTTGTCGGCCTTCGGATTGCCCGACTGCGACCGCGTCATCACCGACAACAGGATGCGCCGGCCTGCCGGCCCGTACGCGACACCGATGTCATTCGTGCTGCCGTAGGCGCCCGCACCGGTCTTGTCGGCGGTGGTCCAGCCGGTCGGCAGCCCGTCCCGCATGCTGCGGGTCGAGGTCAGGTTGCCCCGCATCCAGTTCTCCAGCTGATTGCGCTGTGGGGGCCCAAGGACGTTGCCGGTCAGCAGGTTCCGGTAGCCGATGCCCAGCGCCTGCGGCGTGCTGGTGTCGCGCGGGTCGCCGGGTGTGGCCGCGTTGAGTTCGGTCTCCCAACGGTCCAGCCGCGTCCGGCCGTCACCGATGCTGCGGGCGAAGGCGGTAAAGCCGGGCGGACCGCCGATGCTCCGCAGCAGGTAGTTGCCCGCTGTGTTGTCGCTGCGTTGCAGCGCGGCCTCGCATAACTGCGTCAGCGTCAGACTGCCGCCCGCCTTCGGCCCGGTCACCGGTGAGTAGCTGACCACCGCGGCCGGATCGATGTACACGGGATCGCCCAGGGACAGCTCACCGGCCGCGGACTTCTGCAGCACTCGGGCCGCGGCGTAGGCCTTGAACGTCGAGCAGACCGAGAACGGGTCGCCGTCGCGGTGCGCCAGGGTGCGGCCGGTGCCGATGTCGACCGCGTACAGACCGACGACGGCGTTGTGCCGGCGTTCGAGCGCACCGATCCGCTCATCAATGGGCTGGATCGGCTCGGCGGCATCAGACAGGGTCGGCTGCCGGCTGCACGCCGTCACCGCCGCCAGGGTCAGCCCGCCGATCAGCAGGTGCCGCCGTGACAGTCCACTCATCGCCACTCCTCACGAACCGTGCGAATGCGTACCCGTTACACGCGATCCCGGGTGGTTTAGTTCGCGGCGGCCCCGAGCGCGGCGATGATGGACCCGGCATCGCCGCTGCGGGCAGTGTGGAATTCGGTCCCGGCCCACAGGTTTACGGCTTGGGGATCCCCCGCCGCAATGGAAGCGGCGCGGATCGGGGCGGTGATCTGGCCGACGTGCGGATAGGACAACGGAGCGCTGGCGCCGTATGCGGCGGCGAAGTCGTTGAGCAGCCCGCGGGCGTATCGGCCGGTGAACGCGGGGGTGGCGGCCGTGGCAGTGAACAGCGGGTTCCGCAGCGCGGCGCGGTGCACCGGGTTGGTGCCCGCCTCGTCGCTCAGGAGTAGGGCGGTGCCGACCTGCGCCGCCACCGCGCCCAGTCGCAGCACCCGCTGCACGTCATCCGGACTGGACAGGCCGCCGGCGGCGATCACCGGGACGTTGGCTGCCTGCACGATTCGGGTGAGCAGTAGCTCCAGCGGCTCGTCGGGCGGTGTCGCGGCCGGGTCCAAGGTGCCCCGGTGCCCGCCCGCTCGCGGTCCCTGTGCGATCAACATGTCTGCACCCAGATCCAGTGCGACGCGGGCCTCGTCAGCCGAAGTGACCGTCATCAGGGTGAGAACACCGAGGCCGCGTAGGCGGCTGATCGTGTCACGATCCGGCGTGCCGAACGTGAACGAGACCGCGTCGGGCCGCAGATCGGCCACCAGTTCCAGCTTTTCGTCCCAGGCGTCGTCATCCGGGAATTGGTGTCCGACCTCGACGCCGTAGCGATCGGCAACCGGTTGGAGACGGGTGGCGTAGGCGGCAAGGTCCTCGCCGCTCGCGACACTGGGTTGCGGGACAAAGAGATTCACGCCCAGCGGCCCCGTGCTGGCGGCGCGCACCGCGGCGATGTCGTCGGCGAGCTTGCCGGGTCGCAGCAACCCCGCAGCCAGGAATCCCAGCCCCCCGGCATTGGACACCGCCGCCGCGAGTGCGGGCGTGCCGGGACCGCCCGCCATCGGCGCACCCACGATGGGCAGCGCGAGGTCGCGAGCGTCGAAAGTCATGTGCTATCCGGCGATGGCCTGTAGCCGTTGCGGCAGCGAGCGTTTCGAAGTGTGCGGACCGAGAATCGCTGCGCCGAACGGCTTGCTCAGCAGCCGGCGCGCGACGGCGTTCACCTCGTCGAGGGTCACCGCGTCGATCTTGTCGAGCGTGTGGGCGATGGTGCGGTGCTCGCCGTAGTTCAACTCGCTGCGACCGATGCGGTTCATCCGCGACCCGGAGTCCTCCAGGCCCAGTACCAGCCCGCCTCGCATGGAGCCCTTGGCGATCCGGCATTCGTCCTCGGTGATGCCGTCGCGGGCCACCTCTTCGAGCACATCGGTGGTCACCCGGACCACCTCATCGAAGCGCTCCGGCAGGCACGCTGCGTACACCGAGAACGCGCCGCTGTCGGAGAAGGTGTCGACCGTGGAGTACACCGAGTAGGCCAGCCCGCGGGATTCGCGAACCTGTTGAAACAACCGGGAACTCAGTCCGCCACCGAGCGCCGAGTTGAGCACCGAGAGCGCCCAGCGGTGCTCCCAGTGCCGACCGGGGGTGCGCACGCCAATCGACAGATGGGTCTGCTCGGCGTCGCGGTTCATAACCTCCAGAGTCGGACGGCCGGGGACGCGGCCGGTCCCGTTGCGGGGCTGCTGGGGGCGGCGGCCGCGGATCAGCCGCGACCGGAAGTGCTCGCGCACCAGCCCGACCACCTCGTCGTGGTCGACGTTGCCTGCGACCGCGACCACCATCCGCTCGGGAATGTAGCGGCGGGTGTGGAAGGAATGCAGCTGGGCACGCGTCATCGCCGAGATCGACTCGACGCTACCGATCACCGGGCGTCCCACCGGGTGTGAGCCGAACATCGCCGACAGAAAGACGTCGCCTAGGGTGTCCTCGGGGTCGTCGTCACGCATTGCGATCTCTTCGAGCACCACATCGCGCTCGATTTCGACGTCGTCGGCGGCGCAGCGGCCGTTGAGCACCACGTCGGCGACCAGGTCGACCGCCAGCTCGAGGTCGGTGTCGAGCACATGAGCGTAGTAGCAGGTGTGCTCCTTGGCGGTGAACGCGTTCAGTTCACCGCCGACGGCGTCCACGGCCTGTGCGATCTCGACGGCGGTGCGTGTCGGGGTCGACTTGAACAGCAGGTGCTCCAGAAAATGCGCGGCGCCTGCGACGCTCGCACCCTCGTCGCGCGACCCGACACCGACCCACACCCCGACCGAGGCCGAATGCACCGACGGCACATACTCGGTGACCACACGCAGGCCACCGGGCAGTGTGGTGCGGCGCAGCGCAGCGGACGTGTCGTCGCTGCGCTGGCCGCGCCGTAGGGGCCGTCCCCCGAGATCAGTTGTTAGCGGTCGCGGCATCGGCGGGCGCGGCGTTCGAAGCGTCGGCCGAGTCGGCGTTGTCCTCTTCGGCGACGAGAACCAGCGAGATCTTGCCGCGGTTGTCGATGTCGCCAATCTCCACGCGCAGCTTGTCGCCGACCTTCACCACGTCCTCGACCTTGGCTATCCGCTTGCCCCGGCCCAGCTTCGAGATGTGCACCAGGCCGTCGCGTCCCGGCAGCAACGATACGAACGCGCCGAAATCGGTGGTCTTGACCACGGTTCCGAGGAACCGCTCCCCGATCTTGGGCAGCTGCGGGTTGGCGATCGCGTTGATCCGGTCGATCGCGGCCTGCGCCGAAGCGCCATCGGTCGCGCCGACGAACACGGTGCCGTCGTCCTCGATGGAGATGGACGCACCGGTCTCCTCGGTGATCGAGTTGATCATCTTGCCCTTGGGGCCGATGACCTCGCCGATCTTGTCCACCGGGACCTTGATCGCGGTGACTCGCGGCGCGTAGGGGCTCATCTCGTCCGGCGAGTCGATGGCCTCGGCCATCAC
>JAOPWF010000269.1 GCA_025965815.1 Mycobacterium sp. | reverse complement strand
GTCGCCCTTCACCGTTGCGCGGACGCGCACCTGCTCGGGTTCGATCGACAAATCCTTGACGGTGCCGACGGTGATGCCTGCGATCCGGACAGTGATACCAGGCGTGATCGATGACGCGTCGTCGGTGTAGAAAGTGACGATCTTGTCTCCGGGCGGGCTGACGTAGAGCATCGCCGCGACCAGGCCGAGAATCGCGAGCAGGGCAAATGCGCTCGCCCCCCATAGTCGTGGGTCCCGGATGACCCTCATTGCTTGCACAATGTCACCTTCTGGCCGTTGAGCAGCACCTCGACTGGAAAGGGAAGCTCGGCGCGCCCGGCCGAGCACTCCAGGGGATGGCCCTGCTGTGACGGCGGAGGGATGTTCTCCCACATCACCGGCACCAACTTGACCGCCTCGATGGTGTTGTCCAGGTTGATAAGTGCTCTGTCGATTGCGTCGTCGATGTTGATGCCGGGCTTGAACCCAGCGTTGTTGAGCAGGTCGACCACGGAGGTGGTGAAAGCGGGACCATAGATATCGGACTTGCGGAATTCGTCAAGCACCGACAACGCCCCGTCGATCGGCCGATTGGCCCAGTCGATGATCTGCGTGAAGTCGCGAGCATGGCCGGACATCGTTTCGGCGACCGCCTTGAGATTCGCGATGAGCGTGGCGACGATCTGCTGGCGATCGGCGAGGAACTGCGTCAGCGTGTGGATGCTCTCCAGTACCGGTCCGAGCCCGCTGCCGTCGCCGGAGAGAAACGTGTCGACGTTGGAGGTGAAGGTGTTCAAGTCGTCGGGGCTTAGCGTCGCCAGCACCGGTTGCAAACCGTTGAACAGCGCGGTGATGTCGAAGGACGGTTGGGTCATCGAGGTGGGTACGTGCTTCACCGCCGAGCCCGCAGGCGCTCCGTCGGTGGGATCGGCCACGTCTAGGTACCGCAGGCCCGTCAGTGCCTGGTACTTCACGGCTAGCCGGGTTTTGGCGTCGATGCCGTACCTGGAGTCCAGGGTGAAGGCGACCTCCGCGATGCTCTGTCCGGAACGTCGGAGCAACTCGACGGAGTCGACCTTCCCAACCCGAACACCGCGAACCCGGACGTCGGCGCCGGTGTGCAGTCCCGATACGTCCGTGAAATCCGCTGTGTAAGCGCCCAACTTGTCAGCCACAGGATTGGTGATCACATTCGACACCAGGACCATCAGCAAGACCGCGGCGGTGACGGCGATGGCCAGTCGCCACAGGGCTCCAATGGGTGTGATTCGTTTCATTGCGGGCCTGCCACGGCTTCGATGGGGGCCGCTGCGCCGGGCAGGACGTCCAGCATCACCCGCACGTTCACCGCGCGTTGGTCTGGCGAGCCGGCGAACAGCCGCTGCAACCGGGATCTTAATTCGAATGCCGTGCCAGCGATGTCGTCGGAGGGCACCAGCCCTGGCGCTACGTCGGTCAGGACCTTGATCATGTCGGTCAGCGGAGCCAGGTCGGTACTGTGCTTGCTCTCCAACGTGCCGACCGCGCCGAACAGGCCCGTGGAGGTGATCGCGATGGTGGGTTTGTAGGTGTTCTGGAAGAAGTCGTCCGTGACGTTGTCGAGGCTGGCGTGGACGAAGTTGTCGCCAAGGTCAGTCGTGGCGTTGACGAAACCGGGGAATGCCACGCTGATCCCGGTGGCGTTCGTCAAAAGTTGTGCAGTGCTGACTTTTTGGACGTTCGCGAGCGAAGTGGATACGACGAGCATCGTCTCGAGCAGCGGATCTAGACCGTCGGTGTACTCAGTGGCGCGCTGGATGACGTCGACGAGGCGCGGCGTCAGTACCCCGTGGGAGATCTGCCCCAGCCGGGAAAGCAACGCCTGCAATGTGAAGTTGCCAGAAGGCGTGGTCCTGATGACGCTTCCGTCGACCAAGGCCCGACCACCATCGCCGGGCACCAGGTTGATTCCGGTGACGCCGAAGTAGTTGGCGGGCCTGAAGTCGATACTCATGGCGTCCGTGAGCCCTGTGGTTGGCCCGTGGCGCAGGTCGGCGGCCAGACGAACCCCGCCGCCAGGAATGCTCGATACCTGAGTGACTTCACCGACCTTCACGCCGTGTACCAGAAGGGACGTTCCCGCGACGACCCCTTCCCCAACGTAGGGCGATTCGATGACGACGCCGAACTGATCACTGGGACGCCCGCCGAACGGATCGACCACAGCGAACGCGGTGACGGCCAACACCACGCATATCGCCAGGCCCATCCCGACCGCGGTCAGGATCCGCGCCTCGCGTTCCTCCGATGCCTTGTGGATCAGCACTTGCCGCCACCTATCCCTTGAACACGAAAACAGGCTGAAGGCCCCACAACACCACTGTGAGGGTGAAGTCCAGAACCATGATGGCGACCAAGCTCGCCCGCACGGCACGCCCAGATGCCAGGCCGACACCCACGGGACCGCCGGTGGTGAAGTAGCCGTAGTAGCAGTGAATCAGTGTCACTGCTGCGCAGAAGATCGTCGCCTTGATCAGTGAATACACTATGTCGGTCAGCGGCAAGAACTGGACGAAGTAGTGATCGTACGTGCCGCCTGGCTGATCGTGAAAGACGCGAATCACGGTGTTGGACACGAAGAAACTGACCACCAAGGTCATCAGGAAACCGGGGATGACGCACATCATCGCGCCGACCAATCGGGTGCCGACGACAAAAGGGATCGGCCGCAGGCCCAGCGCCTCGGTGGCATCGATCTCCTCGGAGATTCTCATCGCGCCGATTTCGGCAGTCATGCGGCAGCCGGCTTGCGCGGCGAAGGCGATACCGGCGACCAGCGGGGCCATTTCGCGTACGTTCGCCAGTCCGCCCACGATCCCGGACAACGCCCCGAATCCGATGAGGTTCAGCGTCGCGAATGCCTCGACGGCCACCGATGCCCCAATGGCAATACCGAGGATGAGCAGGACGCTGATCACACCTCCGTCGACGATGATCGATCCGCGGCCCCAGGCCATACTGACCATTGCTTGGAAGGTCTGGCGACGGTAACGCCTCACGGTAACGGGCAGTAGCCACAAGGTCTGGACCGTGAACACGACGAACTGGCCGATCGTTCGAAACGCGCCTTGGGAGAAACGCCCCGAGACCAGCCGGGAGGCGAAGGGCACCGACGGCGCCGACCCACTGCTCGATAGCGCGGCCACTACGAGATCTCCATCGGAAAGAACATGGTCTGAAGCTGGGTGACCGCCAGGTTCGCTAGTGCAATGCACACGACGTTGAGTACGACCGACGAGTTCACGGCGTCGGCGACGCCCCGCGGTCCGCCCTTGGCCTCCATGCCGCGAAGGCAGGAAATGATGGCCACCATCGCGCCGAAGAGAATTGCCTTGCCCATCGTGAACCAGACGTCCACCATTTTTGCGAAGGAGCCGAACGACATCCAGAAGCTGCCACTGCTCACGCCGCTGATCGTCACCGCCAGCGTGTACGAGGCGCCGACGGCGGCGGCGATGATGATCGAGCACAGAATCGGCGCGATGATGATCAGCGCGAGGAAACGGGGAACGACAAGACGGCGGACGGGGTCGATTCCCAGCACACGCAGTGCGTCCAATTCTTCGCGGATCGCGCGGGCGCCCAAGTCCGACGCTATTGCGGCAGCGGCGGCTCCACCCATAAGCAGACCTGCCGTGATTGGCGCGCCCTGCCTGATCACGCCCACCCCGCTGGCGGCACCCACAAGCGAACTTGCTCCTACCTGATTCACCAAGCCGGAGGTCTGAACGGTCACCATCGCGCCAAACGGGATGGCCATGAGCAGGGCCGGAGTTGCGGTGACCTTGAGCAAGGTCCAGGCCTCGACGACGAGCTCGCCGAACGGAAGCCGCATCGAAATAGTGTCGATTACTGAGTACCGAAGCACCGATACGGCCATCGCCGCTCCGCGCCCGGTCGTCGCCGCGCTCAGTACGGGGATCATCAAGATGTGTGACACGACGCGCGATATGGCGTGCCACGACTTGTTCGCTGAGCGTCTCGCCGATTGGCCGGAGGTCTGCAGTGGCGGCCGCGCCGCCAGCGCAGGCGTCGCGGGGGGCGTCCGTGTGTCGGAAACTACTTGCAAGGCGCTGATCCTTGGTAGAGTGCGCAATCTTCCGGCAGCGGGTGCCCTCGGCCGTGAGTTTGCACGATCAGCCCCTCGCTTTCTTACGGATTATGAGTCGCGACTATGACTGTGTACACACCTTACTGACCTTGTGTCAATGCTCACACGGTGACGAGCCGATTTGCCAAGCGGCTCCTTCGACGGGCGAGCCACGCGCCGGGCGCAGGGCCATCATGTAACCAGATTTACTGATTCGCGCCAGTTACAGGAAGCGGCCGGAGTTGGCGGGGCATGACGTCTAGCGGCACACGTGGGAGCGATTGATTTCGCTGCCCCACCGCATCGCTCGCTGGTATGCCGGTCCAACGAACCAGGCGGGCTGGTGGCCGTGGATACCGGCGCTCACTTCGGACAGGATCTGCCAGAGTAGGTAGAAGCTTTGGCCCTGATAGAGGGGGAAGTACTGGTCGCCCGCGTAGTCCTGGCTTTGCGTTAGAGCCTGGGCGGGAGGAGCCAGGAACGCTTCGGTTTGATCGATGTTGGCAACGACAGCGTCCGCGGTTTGCTGATTGTCGCTCACCGCGTAGTCGCCGTTGTCCTTGATCAGATTCGCGTTGAACCTCTCGATCTGGGTCATCAGGATGTCGTACTGGGCGTTGTACCACTGGCACATCTCGCGTTGGGCGTTGATGTCCGCCGGGGTGACGCTCGCCCTCGTTTGGTCGAACGGAAAGGGGAACTGCGGCGTGAAGTTGCCGGGCGTCGGGACGAAGACAGGCAACGGCGGGGCGATCTCGGCTGCGCTGGGATCAGCGGCGGCGGGTCCGATCAGGACGACGATCACCGAGGATACTATCGCGATAATCGATAGGAATATGCCTGCATGTCGGCGCATCCTCCAACCCTCCCTGTCAAGAACTCTAATCCGCGTAGGCCACACCGTACTAAATTGACGCTCTTTGTTTGACCAGCTTCGAGTCTGAACCACGTCCACCCAACGCGCCCAGTTTTGCGGGATCCGTTAGGTCCCGTGTACCGCGAGCCGCCGCGAAAGGTACGGGCGAGGCGGCCCTTTGCGCGCGATGGCACTACCTCAGCTCAATCGGCATTCGACGACGCAATCTTTCCCTGAGATCGGTCGATGGTATATCTTGGCCCCACACTTAGGCCTGGACAGTGAGGAACGATGCAAAGTAGCCGAATGGCTCATCTCGTCGCGGTCTCGCTTATGGGCGCGGCAGCGGCGACGTTGACGGCACCTGCAGCGACGGCGGACCCGATGTCGAGCTTGACCAGTGCGGTCGACACCATCCGCGGTGCGTCGTCATGTCCGCCGCTGCAACCCGACCCCCTCGTCCAGCGCGCCGCCGAGATGGCCATGAAGGCGACCAGCGACTACATCAGCCATCGCAGCGCTGCCGTTCCATTCACCGACCCGATGCCCGCGCTGAAGACCATCGGTTACACCGGGGGTAAGGCCCTACTCCTGTCGGGTTACGGCTCCGACGAAACGGACGCCATTCACGGGCTCGTTCTGCAAGGCCGCGAATTGATCCCGGACTGCGCGTACACCCAGTACGGGGTGAGCGCAGCGCGCGATGGCGGAGGGTTCAATCTGACCTCCGTTGTCCTGGCAGCGCCGTAAGGGTGCTCAGCGCAGCGACCCGTACGGAACCCACATTGCCGCTTTCCACCGTCCTAGAGTGCGCAATACCCGCGCATTAAGGACCCGCACGCAAAAATCGCGCGGTTTAGGACTCCTATTGATGCGGATTATTGACTAATCGAATGTCACGCTCTAGGGTGATGGCGTGGTCGACGTCACACCTGCGGTGTCCACCCGGATCGACGCCGAGCAATCCTGGCGTTTCGCCACAGTGACGATACGTGCCGGTCGTCGGCTGTCGGGCGGCGTCGTGGAGCCGGGCCGTCCAAAGCGAGTCATGCCATTGCGCACTCGGCTCGGTGTACGTGGATTGCTCGCCGTGATCGGAGTTGCAGCGACTGCCATGACGTGGTGTACCGCGTCGGCACACGCCGATCCCGCTGCGGCCGAGGAAAACAACCCTTACCCAGAGCTGCGGTACTTTAACGAGATCGATTCTGGGCCGTACTTTGTGGAGAACTCTGGCGTGTGGTTCGTGACCGCCCAGAGTCTGAATTGTGGAATCTGGTGGCGCGGAAGCTTCGGTTGTACCGGCGACATTCCCGGCGCACCGGCCGGCGTCCACCAGATCGGGTGGATCACCGGCGACGCACGCGTCCACTACGACTGGACGATGTCAATCCGGTTCCCTCCGGCGCAGGGCTCGATGCCGATACCGCCATTGAACTTCATCTCCTTCGAGGGCACCACCTGCGCAACGACCTTCGACGGCAGCACGTATTGCGAGCGCGGGCCATTCCGCATGTTCATCACGCCGACGCACACCTGGCTGAACGGGTAGTGATGCGTCGATTCGAGGTGCCGGGGCGTCTATTGGCCGGAGTCGTTGCCTGCACCTTCATCGGGGTGGGCGTCGCGGCGCCTGCATCGGGGACTCCCTCCCGGGGGCCCTATCCGGACGTCGCAAAGTACCAGCCAGCCAGCAACATCTTCAACTATATCGTCGTCGACCGGGATGGCATCTGGTTCACCACCCCCGAGGGCCTGTACTGCGCCATAGAGGATGACGGCAGCTATGGATGCTCCGGAGACCTGCCCGGAGCACCTCCCGGCGAGAACGAAGTCGCATGGTTCGTCGGCGACCCCTTTCCTCGGCTGTACCACACCGACGAACCGCGTTTCAATTCCGGTACACGCCAGACGATTCTGGTCGGAGAGACTTACCTCGACTACCGCGGATCGCGGTGCGCAGTCAACCGGGAGTCAGCGGTCTACTGCATCCACGGCAACGACCCCAATAGTCAGTTGATGGTCACCACCAGCATGACCTGGCGTGGCAGCGACGCGACACCGAGTAGGTAACCGACTCCTTCGGACCGCGGGGCGGTGCCGGGACTAGCGGCCAGCCCACAGTCGGGCTGGTCGATTCCTACCCGCCTACGGTCAGGACGACCCCGTGGGACGGCGCAATACGGTCGGTGCGACGACCGTCGTCGAGTCCTCGCGCCCCTCCGCGCCCAGTGCGTACATTTCCGGTGAGCCGGGCCAGTTGCGGGACAGGTCAGCCAGCCTCACCAGGCTGGGCGTGGCGTCGGGCACGACGAACTGTGCCGCTCGGGTCCGGCCGCCCGGCGCCTCGTCGGCTGCGACGCCCCGGCGGTAGATCCCGGCGATGCGCTCACCGAGGAAGCCATCGAAGAGCACTTCGCCCCTGCTGCTGCGGAGCCCCTTGGACAGCAGTCTCAGCGAAGCCTTGACCAAGAGTGAGGACCGCAGCTTCGGTCGCCTGTTGATGGCGATCAGTTCACGCTCCTCCCACGACATCGTCAGCATCGCCATGTCGGCGAAGGCCCGGAGGACGAACATCGCAGGGCGCTGGAGCACTGGATGGAGATCGCCGATGACCGTGCCTGGCGGGTATCCACCGGTTGCGAACGGAGAGAGGATCTCTCGGGCCTGCAGACCCGTGGCGAATCGGTTGCGAGCATGGGCGAGCTGATCGACCATCTCGCCGTAGGTGCTCGGCAGATGTTCTGGGTTGGTGCCCAACAAAGCCGCAGGCACCAACTGCTCCTTGAAGAATTGATCGCGCTGAGCGCTCGTCAATTCGCCGTACAACAGTTCATACGTCGCCAGGAAGGACGCCGAGAGCATCGCCTGGGTCAACGCGAGTTCGTATTCGGAGTCGGCCCGGTACGGCAACTGAGTTAGCGGCTCCATGCCAACAATCGTGGTGTGGCGTCGGCGCACGATGGAACTGACGTATTCGGCGTCGCTTAGCGTGCCGTAAGTGGCGGCGTAGGTGTACCAGGCGACGTGCCTGAAACGTCCGACTGGGTCATCACCGAAGCTGTCGTGATCGACTGCCGCGGCGGCGAAGGCGGGGTGCAGAGTCAACAGCATCGCCTCGCGCAGCAAGCCGATGATGAACACCGTCGGATCCTTCATGACCTTCCAAGTAACCGAACCGGGTCCCAAGGCGTAATTCACCTGCTCGTCCACGGCCTGAGTTGGCGTCGGCCCCGATCCGTTCGAGGTGCTCTTCGTGTTCACAGCGGCGATCTCCACGGCCGACCCTTTCTGCGTTGTTGGTGCACGCCAAACCCCAAGAGCGGGAATGCGCGACACCCGAGGTGAGGCGAGATCCCGACTTAGCCGCAACCACTATCCGGGTTCACGTTAACCAAAACTGGCCGATGCGGTGACCAGTCAGGACCTAATACGCATAGTATTTACCCGAGCCCTTGTCGGTCAACAGTTTGCGCAATATTTGGCATCATTTACACTGCAGACATCACTGAGCCTGGGCGCCTTTCGCGCGACCAGCGTGGTGCGGCACGCCCTCGTCGACATCGGCGGCGCGCCAGAGACGGAGAGTCTGTGGTTACAGTGACCGCGCAGGTGCCTACCCGCGCATGGACAGGAACGAGATTGACAGGTCGTCCGGCTTCGGTCGCCCGTGATCGAGGAGTGCCCCATTAGGGCCGACGCTCCAGTGCGGCAGCGAATGGGCCCCGCGGAGCGTCGCGAACAGATCTTGGCCGTGGCTGCCCGGCATTTCGAGGGGCGCTCCTATTCCGAAGTCTCGACTTACGCCATCGCCGAGGAGGCCGGCGTCGGCAGGCCGCTGATTCACTACTACTTCGGCACCAAACGCGATCTCTACCTCGAGGTGGTGCGACGCTTTGCCATGGTGCCCCCGGACGTCCCAGCAGCCGCCGTCCGAGGGATCCCCGAAGATGCCCTCGAGGAAAGAATCCACGCCAGCATCGACTACTGGCTGTCCGTGACCTCACGTCATCAATCGATGTGGATTTCTACGATCAGTTTCGATGCGCCGACGCGGGATCGCGAGATCGCACAAATCATCGAACAAGCAGACGAAATCGCTGCCGACAGAATGCTCGAGGCACTCGGCCTGACGACACACCCTCAACGGAAACGCTTGCACGCGATGTTCTTGGCCTTCGGAGGACTCGCGCGTGCGGCCGCTTGGCAATGGCTCGAGCACAAGGCATTGACCCGGGAAGAGGTCACCGTGCTGTTGAGCCAGTCGCTGCTGACCATCATCAAAGACATTGCGCCGCAGTTCGACTCCTGACGGCGTTACCCCACGGTGAGCGCGTCGTCGAGGTGTGCGGCCGCCGCCAAGCGAGGAAGCGCTCTCGCGACAAAATGCACGCACGCCAAACTCAAGCCGATCGAGGCGAGAGCGGCGACGTACTTCGCGCTCATCAGCCATTGCGAATTGATGGCTGTCGACACCGGCCAGCCCACGATCCCGGCCGATGCGCCAAGCGCAATGCTCGGCACGATCAGGTACCAAAGCTGGTTCATGCCGCGTAGGTGGTTGAGCAGGACGAAGACAAGCGTGCCACCGAAAACGACGTCGAGGCAGTCAATGCCCGCCCACCACAAGGGATAACCCAGGATGTTCATCGGGTCGCCGAAGAACTGGAGGACACCGATCCGCGACGACAAGCCGATTGCGACGAAGTCGACGACCGCGACGATGCCGTATATGGCCCACACCTTCCTCTGGTTGATCCCCCGTTGGAACGATCGCGCGACCAGATATAGGAGACCACCGCAGAACCAGCCGTAGCCGATCGGCACGAACATCGGAACCGAACGGCCGAACGCCTCGATGACCGGCAGGGCTTGATGCGGCGGATAGCCGACGAGCAGGACGTTGTCCAGCCACGCTCCCATCAGCCCAGAGATCATGCCGCCGACAACGATCAGAGGGAGCGCGAGACCGATCTTGCGTTCAACGGGCGTTCGATCCCACCACAGGATGAACCCGACCGTGCCGATGACCATCAAGACCGTGTAAACGATGAGCGCGCTGTCCGGTGAGTCGCGTATCGGCATCGCGGGTACGTCTGCGAGGGTGACGATCATGAACACGCCTCTCCTTGAAAGATGTTGCCGCTAAGACCGCTTCGCATGCGGGGCCCGGGCCAGCATCGCCACCGCGAGCTCCTTCCACTCGGCGAGGTGCGGGTCGGAGTGCGGATCGCGGGGCTCGATGGCGTAAGTCATCGCAACGCCACGCATCGCCGCGATGAGTACTTCCCGCACCGGACGGTAGCTCGGGTGTCGGGACAGCTCGGCCCCGAAGAACGCGTCGGTGGATTGCCGAAGGAGCCGGCCCAGACGTCGCTCCTCGGGCTGCAGTGCTTGGCGCAGTTCGTCATTCGATCTCGCCGCCAGCCACAACTCCGTCGCTGCCCAGAAGTAGGGCTGGTGGTACGTGCTCCACATGGTGTCCACTGCCTGATCGATCCGTGTGAGCGGATCGTCGGACCAGTCGTCGCGATGCCGGAGATCGTCGATCCGCGACGCCGCTAGGTGCTGGACTGCCGCGACGAGCAGCAAATCGCGTGACGGAAATTGGTGCAGCAGCCGACCTCTCGAGACTCCGGCTGCCTCTTGGATGCGCAGGGTACTGGTGGCCGAGTATCCCTCCGAGTTCAGAATGTCGACCGCCGCATCGAGGACCCGGCGACGTGAGATCTCGCTGCGCTCCTGCTGGGTCTGCTTCCGGGTACCCTCGGCGGTGTCCGCCATCACGCTCCCTTCTTCTGCTGCATGTTTGCACAGTCGAAAGCGCTCGCGACTCGCCCACGCGTCCTCTAGTCGTACGTACCGCCAGCCGCGGCCTTCGCCAGCAGCGAGTCTGGCGGCGTGAACTGAGCTCCATACCGTTCAGCGAGTTGGCGAGCTCGTAAGACGAATCCCGCGACCCCACCAGGATAACCGTTGATGTACTGCAGCACTCCCCCGGTCCAGCCCGGGTACCCGATGCCGAACAATGACCCGATGTTGGCGTCGGCGACGGAGTTGAGTACGCCCTCGTCGAAGCATCGGACCGTTTCGATCGCCTCGGCGAACAGCATGCGTTCCTGGACGTCCCGGAAGGGGATGTCTGCCCTGCCGGTGCTGAACGCGTCGCGCAGGCCCGGCCAGAGTGAGGTGCGCTTGCCCGACTCGTCATAGTCGTAGAAACCCGACCCCGTCGAACGGCCCTTGCGGTCGTACTTGTCGATCATCGTGGCCAAGACGGTGTCGGTCCCGTGCTCGACCCAAGTACCACCGCTGCGCTCGGCCGCGACCCTGGCCTCGGCGCGAACCTTGCGTGGCAGCGTCAGGGTCAACTCGTCCAACAACTGCAGCGGGGGCGCCGGGTAACCCGCCTGAGCACCCGCCTGTTCGATGACCGCGGGGTCCACACCCTCGCCGAGGGCGGCTAGTGCCTCGCCGAGGAAGGTGATGATGACCCGGCTGGTGAAGAAGCCGCGGCTGTCGTTCACCACGATCGGGGTCTTGCGGATCTGCAGCGTGTAGTCCACCACCTTGGCGAGGGTCTGTGCCGAGGTGTGTTCGCCCGCAATGATTTCGACGAGCGGCATCTTGTCCACCGGTGAGAAGAAATCGATCCCGATGAAGTCGGCTGGCCGGTCGACTCCCTCTGCCAGTGTGGTGATCGGCAGCGACGACGTGTTCGATCCCAGCACGGCGTCGGGGTTGATGATGTCCTGGATCTCCTTGAACACCGAGTGTTTGAGCTCGACGTTCTCGAACACGGCCTCGACGACGAAATCGACTCCAGCGAAGTCCTCCGCCTTGTCGGTGGGCGTGATCAGGTCCAGCAGCACCTGGGAGCGCTCCTGCGTCGTCGCCCCCTTGGCAAGCGCTTTGGCTTCCAGTCGCTCGGCGTAGGCCTTGCCGGCGCGGGCTCCCTCGATGCTGACGTCTTTCAGGACCACGGGGATTCCGGCCTTGGCCGACACGTAGGCGATGGCCGCACCCATCATCCCCGCACCGATCACCCCGACCTTGGTGGCGGCGAACGTGTCGAAGCCCTGCGGACGGCTGCCCCCGGAGTTGATGGTCTGCAGGTCGAAGAAGTTCGACTTGATCATGTTCTTCGATATCTGCCCCGTAACGAGGTGCACGAAGTAACGCGTCTCGATCAGCGTCGCGGTGTCGATGTCGACCTGGGCGCCCTCCACGGCGGCCGCCAGAATCGCCCGCGGTGCAGGCGCGGGCGCACCGTTGAGCTGTTTGCGCAGAACCGCAGGCAGCGCGGGCAGCGTGGCGGCGAACTCCTGGCTTGCCGGCGCGCCACCG
>JAOPWF010000244.1 GCA_025965815.1 Mycobacterium sp. | reverse complement strand
GGCGACGGCTACGTCATCAACGGTTCCAAGACATTCATCACCAACGGCACCCAGGCCGACCTGGTGATCGTCGCAACGAGGACGTCGCCGGACAAGAAGGCGAAGGGCATCACGCTGTTCGCCGTCGAAGACGGGACCGAGGGCTTTTCCCGCGGCCGCAAGCTCGACAAGGTCGGCCAGCCTGAGTCCGACACCGCCGAGCTGTTCTTCGAGGACGTCCGCGTCGACAGTTCCGCGATCATCGGCGATCTCGACAGCGGGTTCATCCACATGATGCAACTGCTGCCGCAGGAGCGGATCAGTTGTGCTGTGTCGAACCTGGCGCACGCCCGGCGGGTACTCGAGGACACCATTCAATACGCCCAGGATCGCAAGGCCTTCGGTCAGCAAATCGGCTCACTGCAGTGGAACAAGTTTCTGCTCGCTGAGCAGGTCACGAAACTCGATGTGGCGCAAGCGTTCGTCGACAACTGCGTCGACGCGCACACGCGCGGTGAGCTGACGGCCATCGACGCCGCTAAAGCCAAGTGGTGGACGTCGCAGACGCAGAACGAGATCATTGACCACTGCGTCCAACTGCACGGCGGCTACGGGTACATGAACGAATACCGCGCGGCCCGGGCATGGAAAGACGCTCGCGTGACGAAGATCTGGGCCGGTTCCAACGAGATCATGAAAGAACTCATCGGCCGCGATCTGGGCCTGTGAGCTGATGGGCGACTTCGACGTGACCCGCACCCTGTCGACCAGGTGGGCGGACACCGATGTCTACGGTCACGTCAACAACGCGGTCTACACCCAGTTGTTCGACACGGCGATCAACGGATGGATCATCGAGGAGACCGGCTTCAACCCCGCCGCGGCGCCGGTCATCGGGGTGGTGGTCCAGTTCAGCTGCACCTACTACCGGGAGATCACGTTCCCGCAAACGCTGACCGTCGGTATCCGCATCACCAAGATCGGACGGACCAGCGTCAGCTATGACCTCGCGCTGTTGGCCGGCCCCGACGACACGTCCGGCCGTGCAGCACAAGCACAGTGGACCCACGTCTACATCGACCGCGAAACGCGGCGGCCGGTGGAGATCCCGGCACCCATCCGATCGCTGCTGGCCGCGCACCACAGCCCGGTCCCTGCGGGCGACGAGCGATGAGGATCCGCGGCGCGGTCCTCCAGGAGATGGGCAGGCCCCGGCCCTATGCAGCATCGGTGCCGATCGAGGTCCAGGAACTCGAATTGGACCCGCCCGGACCGGGAGAACTGCTGGTCCGGGTCGAATCCGCCGGGATCTGTCACTCCGACCTGTCGGTCGTGGACGGCAACAGACGGCGCCCGACGCCGATGCTGCTGGGCCACGAGGCCGCCGGGCGGGTGGAGCAACTCGGTGCCGGCGTCGACGATCTCGAGATCGGGCAGCGGGTCGTGATGACATTCCTGCCGCGCTGCGGGCACTGTCCCGGGTGTGCCACCGACGGCCGGATGCCCTGCGTGCCGGGCAGCGCAGCCAACAATGCCGGCACCCTGCTGGGTGGGGATATCCGGCTGCACCACAACGGACATCCGGTGAACCATCATCTGGGCGTGTCCGGATTCGCGGACCATGCTGTCGTCGATCGGCATTCGGTCGTTCCGGTGGACGATGTACCCGCCGACATCGCCGCCGTCCTGGGGTGCGCGGTCCTGACCGGCGGCGGGGCTGTCATCAACGCCGCGAAGCCGCGGGACAGTCAATCGGTCATGGTTGTCGGGCTGGGCGGAGTGGGCATGGCCGCGCTGATCACCGCGCTGGCACTCGGGCGTGGTCGCGTCCTCGGTGTCGACACCGTCGAGGACAAGCTGGCCTACGCCCGCGAAGTTGGGGCGTCAGCGACGCTGACTCCCGCTGAGGTCGCCGATCAGGGCATCCAAGCCGACATCGTCATCGAGGCCGCAGGCAACGCGCGCGCGTTCGAGACCGCCGTCGCCGCCACCGCGCCGGGCGGGACCACCGTCACCGTCGGCCTGCCCGCACCCGATGCGCGATCCTCGATCGCTCCGCTCGACCTCGTCGCCGGAGCCCGAACGATCATCGGAAGCTATCTGGGATCTGCCGTGCCGGGACGCGACATCCCGATGTTCGCGCAGATGTGGCGCGACGGCATCCTGCCGCTGGAGACGCTGATCTCCTCCCGCATCCGGCTCGACGACATCAACACCGCGATGGACGAGTTGGCCGACGGTCACGCGGTGCGACAGATCATCAACTTCGACGCGTAGGGCGCTCCACCCGTCTGGAGGCCCGGTCACATCTGCGATTGAGGTAGCCAATCGTCGCGAACAACGCCGCCGGGACAGCCATCACCACGAGAACTTGAAACATCTCAGCCACAACAGAGTCCTTCACGTCGAGCGATGGGCAGGTCTGAGTCGCCGGGCGCGCTCCTAGTGTCCTTCACTCCCGAACAGTTACGCCGCCCGTGGAGCAGCACAACGGTCCCACACGCGATCTTGACGCCGACGAGGTGGATTTTTACGAGATGCCTGACCGACGCCTGCGGCGATCAGTGGACGCCTTCGGCGAGCGGTCCCAGCGCGAGTACGGGAAGGAATTCCAGGCCGACCATGATCAGCGTGGTCCCGATCGCGAGACCGACAAACACCGGTTGGTGGGTCCGCAGCGTTCCGGCGTTGACGATGCCCGGCCGCTGTCGGGCAAGGCTTGCCGCCAGGGTCACCACGAAGACGATGGGCAGATATCGGCCCACAAGCATGGCTATCGCCAGTGCCACGTTGAACCAGGGCGTGTTTCCGGTGAACCCTCCAAAGGCACTGCCGTTGCCGGCTACCGGACTGGTGAACGCGTAGAGCAGTTCGGAGGCTCCGTGCGGTCCTGTGTTGCCCATCGAGTCTGCGCCTAGCGGCAGGGCGATCGAGATGCCCGTGCCCACCAGCACCGCGATGGGTGCGCACAGGATGACCAGACTGATCAGCTTCATTTCACGGGCTATGAGTCGCTTCTTCAGGAATTCCGGGGTGCGGCCGATCATCAGGCCGCCAAGGAAGACCGCGAGCAGTGCGACGATGAGCAGCCCGTACAGTCCGCTGCCAGCACCTCCCGGACTGACCTCGCCGAGCATCATGTTGGCCATCAGCATCCCGCCGGCCAGGCTGGTGAAGCTGTCATAGGACGAGTTCGCGGCGCCGTCGGCGGTGGCGGTAGCAGTCTGCCCGAACAACGCGCTGCCTGCGGTTCCGAACCGGGTCTCGGTGCCCTCCGTTGCTGACCCGACGGCGCTCGCCACCGTGCCGTGAGCGGCCGTCTCACTCAGGCCGATGGCCAGGGTGCCGAGGGCGAAGAGAATGGCCACCACGGCCAGTAAGGCCCACCCTTGTCGTTTGTCGCCCACCATGACGCCGAACATCCGGATGAATGAGACCGGGATGAGCAACATCGCCACGATCTCGACGATGTTCGACAGCGGGGTTGGATTCTCGAACGGATGCGCGCTGTTGACGTTGAACGCGCCGCCACCGTCGCCGGACAGCAGCTTGATCGACTCCCACGATGCGACCGGGCCGCCCAGCACGGTCTGGGACCCTCCGGCCACGGTCCCGACCTCGCGGGCGCCGTCCAGATTCTGCACTACGCCCAGAACTGCCAGCACCACCGCGAACAGGACCGCCAACGGGAGCAAGATCCGTACGCAGCCCCGCACCAGATCCACCCAGAAGTTGCCGAGCTCGGTCGTCTGGTGTCGGGCGATCCCGCGGACCAAAGCGACCGCGACACACATGCCGACCGCTGCGCTGCCGAATGCTTGCACGCCCAGTCCGGCGGCGAGACCGACGTGCCCAAGGGTGGATTCGCCGGCATAGTTCTGCCAGCTCGTGTTCGTCGTGAAGCTGACCGCGGTGTTGAACGCCAGCGCCGGTGTGATCCCGGGGTGGCCCCATGGCGCCGGCAGATGTACCTGTCCCAGTAGTAGCCCGTACAGGAGCAGAACGCTGACCGCTGAGAACGCAAGCACAGAGCCCAGGTAGCGCGTCCACCGTTGCTCCTGGTCGGAATGCACACCGACTAATCGATAAAGGACCGTTTCGATGCGCCAGCTGGTGGTCGCGCTGTAGACCCGCGCCATGTAGTTGCCGAGCGGAACGTGCAGGCACCCGACGATGACGGCGACCAGGACGAGCTGCATCCACGCGGCCAGTCCCCATTGCTGAGTATCGATTGACCTCGACTCCTTCGCGTCGGACGGCCACCTCGCCTGACCATGGCAGGGCGAGCGTACGCGCGGAGCGCGGGCTCCCGGCACCGCTGGGCCAGCCTTTGCGGTTTCTTTACGTGGGCCGGTTGCAAGCGAATTGGAGACGGAGAGCGATTCGCACAAACGTCTTGGTCGTACCCGCGAGGCACCGCCGTCCTGGCTCAGTGGGACGACTCGACCGCCGGGAGATCGTCCCGAACTTGCCGCTTCGCGGGCGGCGTGTGTACATACTCCCAATAGTGTCTACGCCAGACCCCGCCGAGAAGGAGAACTCGATGACCGAAGCGCCCGACCGACCTGTTCGGGTCATCCAGTGGACCACCGGCAACATCGGACGACGGTCGCTGCACGCCATCATCGGTCGGCCGGACATGGAGCTGGTGGGCGTGTACGCACACGGCGCCGACAAGCTGGGCGTTGACGCCGCGGAGTTGGCCGGCTGGCCGCAGCCCACCGGGGTCGTCGCGACAAACGACATCGACGCGCTGCTCGCCCTTGGGGCCGACGCGTGCTGCTACAACCCGCTGTGGCCCGACATCGACGAATTGGCCCGGCTGTTGGAAGCTGGCGTCAACGTCTGTTCCAGTGCGGCCTGGATCACCGGCGGCAAGCAGACCCCCGAAGACCTCGAACGCATCCGGAAGGCCTGCGAGAAGGGCAATTCGACGATATTCGGCAGCGGTGCCCATCCAGGGATGACCAACATGGTTGGCATGGTGCTCAGCGCCTCCTGCGAACGGATCGACGAGATCCGGATCACCGAGTCGGTGGACTGCTCGACTTATGAGTCGGCCGGCACGCAGACCGCGATGGGCTTCTCGCAGGCCCCGGACACCCCGGGGCTCGCGGAGAATGTGCGGCGCGAGAGCGAAGTGTTCGCCGAGTCGGCGGCGATGATGGCCGACACGATCGGGGCCAAGCTCGACAAGATGACATTCGACGTCACCTTCACCCCCGCCACGGGCGACACCGACCTGGGCTTCATGCAGATCCCGCAGGGCACAGTGGCCGGCGTCTTCGGCTACCACCGCGGCTGGGTCGGCGAAAAGAACGTGGTGAGCGTCGGATTCAACTGGACCATGGGCAATCACGTGGCGCCGCCGAAGCCGCTGGAACACGGCCACGTGATCCAGGTCTTCGGCCTGCCCAATATGCGCACGGTCATTCACTGCCTGCCGCCCCGGGACTGGGCCGAGCCGGGATTCATGGGCCTCGGAATGATCTACACGGCCATGCCCGTGACCAACGCCGTGCCTGCGGTCGTGGCGGCACAGCCGGGCATCGTCACGCTGGCCGACCTGCCGCCGGTGACCGGCCGCGCCGCGGTCTAATTGGGGAGTCGCCTAGGACGCACATCGACGCTGACAGCGATCGCTCCCGCGCCGACGTGCACCGCGAGCACCGGGCCCATGTCGGTCACCGTCGGCCGATCGGCCTGCGGCATGCGCATGGCCAGCGCCTCGGCGACCTCGTCGGCAGCCTCTTTGTTCGCGACGTGGTGCACGGCGACCGAAGCCGGTTTGTCACCGACGATCTCGGCTATCTGGTCGATCATCGCGGCGTACGCCTTGGTGACAGTGCGGATCCGCTGGGACAGCACCAGCCGGCCGTCCACGTCGAGGCACAGCAGCGGCTTGAGTGACAGCGCGGTGCCCAGCCACGACGCCGCGGTG
>JAOPWF010000242.1 GCA_025965815.1 Mycobacterium sp. | reverse complement strand
GGTGCGGGTAAAAGCCGTACCGCTGCTCGGGGTCAGGAACCCGGACCATCCGCAGCAGTTCGACCGCGCGCTCGCGGGCCTGTTTGCGGTTCATGTCGCTGTGCGCGCGGACGGCCTCACTGATCTGATAGCCCACCGTGAAAAGCGGGTCAAGTGCGGCGCCCGGTTCCTGGAACACCATCGCAATGTCCTTGCCGCGCAACGCGGTGAACTGCTTATCGGACAGGCCGGCCACGTCGCGGTCGCCGAGCAGAACCGTGCCGGTGATCCGCGCGGTGTCCGGCAGCAGGCCGATTGCGGCCCGCGACGACACCGACTTCCCGGAGCCCGACTCGCCCACCACCGCGAGCACCTCGCCGGGAAACACGTCGAACGTCACGTCCTCGACGGCGCGCACGGTTCCGGCGTCGGTGCTGAAGGTCACCGAAAGCTGTTGAAAGGACAGCGCGGGATCCCGGGCCGGATCCGCGGTCGGCGCGGCGGTGTCAGCCGTCATGTCAGGCCTCCGCCCGTCGGGTACGCAGCAGCGGGTTCAGCGCCTCGTTGACGCTCTCCCCGACCAGGGTCATGCCGAGCACCACCAGCACGATCGCCGCACCCGGGAACACCGCCGTCCACCAGATGCCGTTCGAGATGTCCGACAGCGCCTTGTTCAGGTCGTAGCCCCATTCGGCGGCCTTGGTCGGCTCGATGCCGAAACCCAGGAAGCCGAGCGCCGCCAGCGTCAGGATCGCCTCGGCGCCGTTGAGCGTGATGATCACCGGCAGCGAGGAGGTCACGTTGGAGAGGATGTGCCGGAACAGGATTCGCGGCGTACTGGCCCCGGTGACACGGGCCGCATCGACGAACGGCTCGTGTTTGACCGCCACGGTCGCGTTGCGGACCACCTTGAAGTACTGCGGCACAAACACCGCCATGATCGCCACCGACGCCGACAGAATGCCGCCGAGTGTCCCGGACTGCCCGGCGGCGATGACGACGGACACCACGATGGCCAGCAGCAGCGATGGCATCGCGAACAGCGCGTCCATCACCAGCACGAGCACCCGGTCCAGCCAACCGCCGAGGTAGCCAGACACCAGGCCCAGCACCACGCCCACGATCAGCGAGATGACCATGGACAGCACGATCACCATCAGCGCGGTGCGGGCGCCGTAGATCACCCTCGAGTACACGTCCTCGCCGCGCACCGACGTACCGAACCAGTGCTCCGCCGACGGCGCCTGCTGGCGGACGAATTCGACTCCGTCGGCGCCGGTCTGGGCGAAGCCGTACCGTGCGAGCACCGGCGCGAACAGGGCGACCAGCACGAACACGACCATCAGCACCAGCCCGGCGATCAGGGTGGCGCGCTGCAGGCCGTGGGTGGACCGCAGCAGACCGAGGCCGGGAAACGCCCGGCGTCTGGGCTGCGCGACGAGGACCTGGTCGGCGCCGGCGGCGATGGTCATCTCTAGAACCTCACCCTCGGGTCGATGAGTGCGACGGCCAGGTCGATGAAGAAGCTCATCACCGCCACGATGATCGCGATCACCGTCACAATGCCCTGCACGGCGATGAAGTCGCGGGCCGAAAGATAATGCGCCAGTTGCAGTCCGAGGCCGTTCCACTCGAACGTCGTCTCGGTGAGCACGGCGCCGCCGAGCAGCAGGGCGATCTGCATCCCCATCACGGTGACGACCGGAACCAGCGCGTTGCGGAAGGCGTGCCGTCGGGTGACCACGCTTTCGGACAGGCCGCGGGCGCGGGCGGCGTCGACGTAGCCGGCCCGTAGCGTCTGCAGCATGTTGACCCGGACCAGCCGCAGGAACACCCCGGCCGTCAGCAGGCCGAGCGCCAGCGCCGGCAGCACCGCGTGCTTGAGCACGTCGACGATATAGGTGTTGTCGCCGTAGAGAATGGCGTCGACGATCATGATGTGGGTCTGCGGATGCACCCCGGCCAGCGCGATCTCGGTGGACACGCTCGAGCGCCCCGAACCAGGCAGCCAGCCGAGGCTGACCGAGAAGAACAGCTTGAACAGCATCGCGACGAAGAAGACCGGCGCCGCATAGAACAGCACCGCCAGCAGCCGCAGGGTGACATCGGAGAACCGGTCGCGGTGGGTGGCGGCGAACAGGCCCAACGGGATTCCGAGAATCAGCGCCACCAGCAGTGACCACACCGCCAGTTCCAGCGTGGCGGCACCGTTGACGACGATGAGGTCGGTGATCGGACGTTTGTCGGTCAGGGTGGTGCCGAAGTCGCCGCGGAACAGCCCCGACAGGTACTCCCAGTACTGCACTAGCAGTGGCCGGTCGAAGCCGGCCGCGGCCTTGCGCTCGGCGATCTGGGCGGGGGTGAGCCGGCCGCCGCCGGACGCGGTGATGGGATCGCCGATCCCGCGCATCAGGAAGAACACCAGGGTGACCAGGAACCACGCAGTCGGAATGATCAGCAGCGCACGGACACCGAGGTAGCGGGCCAGCGCGCCGTACCGGCTCGCGCCGCCGCCGGATTTGCGGGCCGGGGCGGCGGCAGCGGGCTCTTCGATACCGACTGTTGTCATGACCGCTTCTCCAGCGGCGTGTACTCGAACTTGAACGACTTGTCCAGCAGCAGGCCGTCAATATCCTTGCCCGCCACGGCAATCTGCTTCCCGGTCAACAGCGGGATCGTGGAGAGGTAATTGTTGGCCATCTCGTCCTGGATGTGGGTGATGATCGCCGCCCGCTTAGCCGGGTCGGCCTGTGTCGCCTCGTCGGTGATCAGCTGGGTGATCTGCGGGTTGTCGAAGTGGTTGGACAGGAAGTTGTCCGGCGTGAAGAACGGCGTCAGATAGTTGTCGGCGTCGGGGAAGTCCGGGAACCAGCCGAGTTGGTAGAGCGGGTAGGCATCCTTGACCCGCTCTGCGGTGTAGGTCACCCATTCCGTGGACTGCAGGTTAACCCGGAACAGTCCGGTGGAATCGAGCTGGCCCTTGATCGCGGCGTATTCCTCTGACGAGGATGAGCCGTAGTGGTCCGGGTTGTACTGCAGGTTCAGCATCACCGGTGTCGGAACCCCGGCATCGGCAAGGTACTTGGCCGCGGCGGTGCGATCGGCCTTAGCGCCGTAGGCGACTTTGAAGGCGTCGTTGGCACCGGCGATGCTTTCCGGGACGACCGAATAGGCGGGCGAATAGGTGCCCTTGTAGACATCACGGGCCAACGCGTCGCGGTCGACCGACGAGGCGATCGCCTTGCGGATGGCCAGCTTCTGCGCCGGCGTGCCGCCGGGCATGGTGTTCATGTTGAAGACGATGTAGCGCAGTTCGCCACCGGGGCCCTGGTGGACCACCAGGTTGGGGTTGCGCCGCAGGCCTTCGATATCGGTGGGCGAGAGGCTGCGACCGGCGACGTCGATCGCCTGGTTCTCGATGTCGATCTTGAGATTGTCGGTGCTGGCGTAGTACTTGATGCCCACAAGTTCGGTCTTCGGTTTGCCTAGCAGCCCTTGATATTCGGGGTTGGCCCGCAGTCCGATCAGCTCGTTCTTACTGTAGGTCGTCATCGTGAACGGGCCCGCGAACGGCTCGGCCTTCGCGATCGCGTTGTCGTCGAGCAGCTTGTCGGCCGGAAACACCTCCTCGTCGATGACCGGGCCGGCGTTGGTCGCAAGCACCTGCGGGAAGGTCTGGTCGTTGGGCAGCTTCAGCTTGAAATCCACCGTCACGGGATCGGGCGCGCTGATGCTGTCCAAGTTGGCCAACAACGACTGCGGCCCGTTCGGGTCGTTGATGACGTTCTCGCGGTCGAACGAGAACTTGACGTCCGAGGAGGTGAGCGAATGCCCGTTGGCGAACTTCAGATTCGGCTTGAGCTTGCACGTGTAGGTTGTCGGCGCGCTGAAATCGCAGCTCTGCGCGATGTCCGGTTTCAGCTCTCCGCTGCCCGGCACGAAGTTCATCAGGTACGGGTAGACCTGGTTCATCACCTGGAACGACCCGTTGTCGTACGAGCCGGCCGGGTCGAGCGTTGCGACCTTGTCGGTGGTCCCGACTGTCAGGTACTCACCACTGACGGCGTCGGACGGACGACCGAGCCCGCAGGCGGTCAGGACGAGCGCAACCGATGCAACTGCGGCCGTGCGCCTTAACAAGGCGAGTACTACGGACGGCGGAGTGCTGAGACGTTGTCGTTTTCGGATTGAACAACGCTAGCCGGGCTGGCGCCCGCGCGCGCGGCATTCGCGAGCATATGTTCAATCACGTTCTTGCCCAGCGCCGTTTCGCTCGGCAGCTCGATCGGGTACTTGCCGTCGAAGCAGGCTGTACACAACCGGGAGGATGGCTGCTCAGTGGCGCTGATCATGCCCTGCAGCGAAATGTAGCCCAGCGTGTCGGCACCGATGGCGTGCCGCACCGCCGCCAGCATCTCTTCCTCGTTCTCCACCGCGTTGGCGATCAACTCGGCGGGCGAGGCGAAATCGATGCCGTAGAAACACGGCCACTTCACCGGCGGTGAGGCGATCCGGACATGGACCTCGACGGCGCCGGCCTCGCGCAGCATCCGGATCAGCGCGCGCTGGGTGTTGCCGCGGACGATCGAGTCGTCCACGACGATGAGCCGCTTGCCGCGGATGACCTCTTTGAGCGGGTTGAGCTTGAGCCGGATACCCAGCTGGCGGATGGTCTGCGACGGCTGAATGAAGGTGCGCCCGACGTAGGCGTTCTTCATCAGGCCCTGCCCGAAGGGGATACCGGACTCCTGGGCGTATCCGACCGCCGCCGGGGTGCCGGATTCGGGCACACCGATCACCAGGTCGGCGTCGATGGGCCGTTCCCGGGCCAGCTTGCGCCCGATGTCGACGCGGGTGGAGTGCACGGACCGCCCGGCGATGGTGCTGTCCGGCCGGGCCAGGTACACGTATTCGAAGACGCAGCCCTTGGGGGTGGGATTGGCGAAGCGGGTCGAGCGGACACCGTCGGCGTCGATGGCCAGCAGCTCCCCCGGCTCGATGTCACGGACGAAGGACGCACCGACAATGTCCAGCGCGGCGGTCTCGGAGGCGACCACCCAGCCGCGGTC
>JAOPWF010000237.1 GCA_025965815.1 Mycobacterium sp. | reverse complement strand
GAACGCCCGCTTCCGCAAGGAAGCCTCGGTGGAGGACGTGCTGGCCAGCCCGGTGGTCTCCGACCCGTTGCGGCTGCTCGACATCTGCGCCACCTCCGACGGTGCGGCCGCGCTGATCGTGGCCAGCGCCAAGTTCGCCCGCGAGCATCTCGGTTCCACCGACGGAGTTCCGTCCGTGCGTGCGGTCAGCACGGTGACGCCCCGCTACCCCCAGCACCTGCCCGAACTCCCGGACATCGCAACCGATTCCACCGCGGTGGTACCCGCCCCGGACCGGGTCTTCAAGGACCAGATCCTCGACGCCGCCTACGCGGAGGCGGGCATCGGACCCGAGGACCTGAGCCTGGCCGAGGTGTACGACCTGTCCACCGCGCTGGAACTCGACTGGTACGAGCACCTCAGCCTGTGCCCCAAGGGTGAGGCCGAGGTGCTGCTGCGCGGCGGTGCTACCACGATCGGCGGCCGCATCCCGGTCAACCCGTCCGGCGGGCTGGCCTGCTTCGGCGAAGCCATTCCCGCACAGGCGATCGCGCAGGTCTGTGAGCTGACCTGGCAGTTGAAGGGCCAGGCGGTCGGCCGCCAGGTCGAGGGCGCCACTGTGGGCATCACGGCCAACCAGGGCCTGTTCGGCCACGGCTCAGCGGTCATAGTCGCCCGATAGTGCCACTAGTCGCCGCGGATGTTCTCCCGCGGCGTCGTTCCGGGGTACCGGGTCCGGTACCGCCCGCGGCGCTGCAACTCCCGTATGACGAACTCTTCGAAACACCCTGGCGTGTAGGTGGCTAACATCATGAAGCCGTCAGCCCCACCGTCATCCAGGTAATGCTCGAGCTGGTCCGCGACTTCAGAGGCAGTGCCGATCACCGGCGGCATCGAGAATCGGGACGAGTAGATGTCGGCGGCTTCAGCCACGGTCACAGCTTCGCCGGCCCCGCTGGCGACGAGGGCGTCTTTGACACCCTGAATGCCCGGCACGGCAATATGTTCCAGCGGTGTCGACGGATCGAACTTCGAGAAGTCGACCGCCAACTGGCCGGACAGCATCGCCAAGGAGGCTTCCGGACGCGGCAGCGCCGCGAGGTAATCGGCCTTCTCGCCGGCCTCGGCTTCGGTGAGTCCGACGATCGGCTGCACGCCGTAGTAGAGCTCCACTGACTCCGGATCCCTGCCCGCCGCCGCAATGCGCTGACGTATGTCGGCCGAATAGTCGCGCATCGCCGTGACGGTCGGGGGGATCGCGAAGATGGCCTCTGCCGTTTCAGCAGCGAACTGACGTCCGTCATCACTCGAGCCCGCCTGCCACAGGACGGGCCTGCCCTGTAGCGACGGCGATACGAAATGTTGTGCGCGGCAACGAAACTGCTTGCCAATAGAGTTCACTTCGGCGATCTTCTCCGGATGTGCGTAGATGCCGGTGACCCGATCGGCCACGATCGCATCGGGCTGCCAGGAGTCCCACAATTCGCAACACAGCGAGACGGCCTGCACGGCGTAGCGCACGGTTGCGTCCGAACTGTCCTCGAAGGAGTTGTACGGCGCCAGTTCGTCGGCCAGGAACAACGCGTCGAACAGACCGCGTTCCATGGTCTGCGCCAAATGCTCCCAGAATGACTGCTGACGCCGTGCTGCATGAACCCCAGAAAGTGCGCCTTCTTCATGCACCCCGTCCCGTCAGTACTCCTGCAGGCTCTCGCGCAACGTCGTTCCGGGATAACGGGTGCGGTAGCGGCCGCGGCGTTGCAGTTCGGGAACGAGGAGTTCGGTGACGTCGTTGAAGCAGCCGGGGGTGTCGGTGGCCAGCAGCATGAAGCCGTTGCAGCCACCTTCGTCGATGTACTGCTCCATCTGGTCGGCGACATCTGCGGGGGTGCCGACGGCCACGGGCGCGCCCATGGACACCCCGTAGATCTGTGCGGCCTCCCGCACCGTCACAGGGCCGCCGTCCTTTGCTTCCAGGATGGCGTCGAACAGACCGCGGATGCCCTGGACGTCCGCGTCGACGACGTTGTCATCGAGGCCGAGCGTGGAGAAGTCGAATCCCGTGTGGCCAGACAGAATCCCGAGGGCGCTCTCGATCTGGACACGTTCGACCAGTTCCGCATACCGGTCGTTGGCCCGCGACTTGTCGCGATCGATGATGGTCTGCAGTCCGTAGATGTGCTTCACCGATTGGGGGTCACGCCCGTGATCGTCGGCCCGGGTGTGAATATCGTCGGCGTAGGCGCGCATGCTCTTGGGTGTCGGGAAGATGCCGAAGACCGATTCGGCGTGCTTGGAAGCGAAATCGCGGCCCTGGTCCGACGATCCGGCCTGCCAGAGGACAGGGCGCTGCTGCGGTGACGGCGCGACGAAGTGGCGGCCCTTCGACTGGAAGAACTCGCCCTGGAAGTCGACTTCCCGGACCTTCGACGGATCGGCGAACACACCGGTCTCGCGGTCGTAGACGATGGCGTCGTCATCCCACGAGTCCCACAGCTGGTAGCACAGCTGCATGTACTCCTCGACGACCTCATAGCGCTTGTCGCGCGGAGTGAGATTCTCCCTCCCCATCGCCTGGAACTCGCTCTTGGAGTACGAAGTCACGATGTTCCACCCGACGCGCCCGTTCGTGAGGTGATCGAGCGTGGACAGCTGGCGGGCCATCATGTAGGGCGGCACAAACGACGTCGAGAGGGTGATACCGATCCCGAGGTGCTTGGTGAAAGCGCCGACTATCGGTACCAGGCTGGCCGGTTCGTGCACCGGACACTGCCCGGC
>JAOPWF010000217.1 GCA_025965815.1 Mycobacterium sp. | reverse complement strand
CGCTTCATTGGTTACCGGACCAGGCCGTCCTTGATCGGATACTTCGCCAAACAGTCCCGGCGCATAGCCAAGCGCATCGTCGACGAACTAGAAGCCGAGTAGCGCGCCAGCTCACTCGGGGGGAGCTTCGTCGGGCAATTCGCTTGGCCCAAGTCGGTTTCCACGTCGTCGCTTGCGCGAGCCCGCGAGGTGTACTCGGCCCAGATTTCCAATCAATCGGCGACTAGCTGACTTCACGCCAACTGCAAGTTGCGGCAGCCCGCTCATGGCTGACAGCAACGAATCGAAGGAGATCCACCCATGGAGAAGTTGTGACAAAGCGATTCGGGACCGCCGTGGTGTGCGGCGCGGGGCTGGCCGGAGCCATTACCCAGTTCGGCGGCGTTGGCGACCAGGTCGACGTGTCCGCCGGCGTGCGGGTGCAACGTCGAATGGGGCAGCAGCCGGTGCATGATCCTGGCGTTGGCGAGCGGGACGACGGGGTCGTCGAGCCCGGCGATGACCAACGTCTGCTGGCGGATCAGCGGCAATGCGAAGATGCTGGCTCTGATTTCCCACGACTCGGCGCCGATGCAGTCGACCTCCGTGGCGGCACAATTCTTGACTATTCAAGCTCTCTCACGGAAATTTACAAAGATATTTCTTCATCATCATGTAGCTTCTCAAACTTGCTGTCCATACGCGATGCGCTGAACTGTACTGAGACAGGTCGTCTCACGGGATGTCCAGCGCGAGTTGTCTCACCGTCGTGTCCAATTTTCCCGCCGCCACATTTGACCTTTGTCGGATTCTGCGCGGTGCTCGACCGTACGCGGTGGCATGTGTCGCAATTTCGTCACGGTGACGACCAGATTCCGTCGGGTGGCCCGTTCCGCGCAGTCTGCAACAGCACAGTATCTTTGACCTGCGGATCGCGCGCGGCGTGCGATACCGGAAGGGGCCGGTCCGTTGCGTCCCTAGGTATGCTGATGCCGACGATGTACGGGTCTGTGCACGCAGTTAGGCAACACGACGGTTGAAGCGGGAAGCGGACCGGACACGTTGTCGGAGTATCGGATACGGGCTCCAAGTTCGCTTCAGTGCACTCATTCCGAAACGTATGTCCTGACTTAGGACATTTGGCTTAGTAAGCGGTTTTGATGCCGAGGCGGGCAATGATTTCGCGTTGAGCTGCGGGGATTTCGGGCGGGAAGTTTTCGGTGGTGCCGTTGATGGTGATCGTTGAGGTGCGCAGGGGCCGTAGTTGTCTGATGACGTTGGCGATGGCCAGCCCTGTCTGGTTTTGGATGCGGCGGGCGACCGCGAGCGCTGTGAACACGATGGTCAGGTGCGCTTCGATCGACTCACGGGTCCGGTGCCACATGGGCCGAGCAGCCAGATCGTGCTTGGACATACGAAACGACGCCTCGACGTGCCACAGGTCGTGGTACTTGCTGATCACCTCGATAGCGGGCATGTCGGCGGCGGGGACGTTGGTGACGTAGCCCTTCAAACCAACCAACTTGCGGGCACGGGCCAGGCTGGCCTCATCGAGCGTGCGGTCGTCCCCGCTGATGGTCACGAACCGGGTGGACTTGACGGGCTTGCTGCCGGCGATGATGCCCCTGGCTCGGGCTTCTTGCGCGGCCAGCGTCTGGGTGTCGCGGCGGGCGCGTTTGCCCGAGTACTGCCATACCGCACGCCACGCGTTGGAATGTTCAGTCGGGTCCCAGACCGGCTCGGCCCGCAGCTTGATGTTGTTGACGCGGCTGCGGGAGTGCCGTGGGGTGACGGTGTCGATGATCTGCCCGTCGCTGAAAACCTCGCCGTTCCAATGGAAATGGGACTCCAGATCATTGGGGGCTTTGGTCATGCGGGAGCCGACGATGAACGACAACCCCGACCCATCCAACTCTTTGAGATTGTTGGCCGAGAGCATGCCCGCGTCGGCGGCGACGACCATCGTCGACTGCTTGATATCGTGGCGGGCGCAGAACGCCTCGATGACCGGCAGTATCGTGTGAGTCTCAACCTTGGCGCCGTCGAAACAGCTGATCTCCAAAGGGAATCCGCAGCGATCGACCAACAGTCCGACCACGATCTGCGGATCCACGCGACGTTCCTTGGAAAATCCGACCCTGCGCAGTTCGTCTTCCTTTTCAGCCTCGAAATACAGTGTGGTGACGTCGTACAAAATCAGGCTCAACCCGCCGGTGTCGCCGGCGTGGGCGAAGCAGCGGGTCGCGATCAGATCGCGATAGCCACCCGGTCCCATCTGGGCGAGGTGGCGTTGAATCGTCCTGTACGACACCACATCGGCGCCCAGATCAGTCAGCACGCGCATCGAGTCGGCCTTGCTGGTGGGCTCGACGATCCGGGCGATCACCAAGTCGCGGAACACCGCATCGCCAACCACGTTGAAGCCGAGTCGGTCATACATGGAAGCGAGCACGTCATACAGCAGCCGCGAACTCGTTCCCACAGTGCGGCCCGCGCCCGACACCCCAGCAGGTGGACGGTCGGGCCGCACCAGCTCACCTGCACGCCAGTCCGCGACATCATCGACACGCTCTACCGGGGTCGGTACCTCAAAGTCCAGCACCTGCTGGCCCTCGGCAGCGACGTGCCCGTTCCAGCAGAACCCCCAGCTCAGCATCGGTATACGCAGAACCAACATGTTCGACCAGCTCATCGCGGCCACCGGCTTTGCGCATCACCTGCACCGCCACCGCGCCCGAGGCGGTACGCACTTTCCGCACGAACACGCACCGCAACCTACCCGCTTAGTAAGCCAAACACCCCCGAGCGCGACACGAACACCCAGGTCACAGCAACCCGGTCAAAAATCCAGCCGGCGGTGTCCTAACTCAGGGCGAAGCACAGGGCACCATCGAAGGACCGGCTTGCGGGCGGGCTGCTGCTGGGTGCGGTGGCGTCCGGGCTGGCCGCGGCAGCATTGGGCGGGGCGGGTGCAGCCAACGCTACGTGCGCGTCAATC
>JAOPWF010000199.1 GCA_025965815.1 Mycobacterium sp. | reverse complement strand
TAGATCGTCGACGAAGGGCTGTATCCCTCGTGGCGAATGAAAACCGGTGAATCGCAGACTGGGCAGATTCGGTTGATCATGTTCCGTCGGTGGCAGGTAGGGGAACTCGTCCGCACCTGCGGGGTGTAGGAAAAAAGAACTGCCTGCCACCCCAGTCAGTCCCGCGGCCCCTGCGATCAACAGAGCGCGCCTGCTGAAACGAAAGTCTCCCCCGACAGACATTGGTCGAGTGAATCACAAGCAAACTGTTCAGTTGACTACTTCGGCACCGAGAATTCTCGGAAGAACTCCTACAGGTAGTCGGTCTGGTTGACCAGCCGTACCGACGAGGCTCCGTCCGGATAGAACTCCGCGATGCTCAATGACGCCAGGTCCAGGTGCAACCGGTACAGAATGCCCGGGCCCGCGTCCAGCGCCACCCGCAGGAAGGTCTTGATCGGCGTCACATGCGATACCACCAGCACGGTTTCGCCGCCGTGCTCCGCGATGATCCTGGTGCGGGCCCGCCTGATCCGGTCAGCCACACTGTCGAAACTCTCACCCCCCGGCGGCGTCACGCTGGTGTCGCGTAGCCAGCGGCGATGCAACTCCGGGTCGTGTTCGGCCGCCTCGCTGAAGGTCAGACCCTCCCACTCACCGAAGTCCGTCTCGATCAGGTCGTCGTCCACGGTGACATCGAGTCCGAGCGCTTTCGCCGCCGCGGCTGCGGTGTCGTAGGCGCGTTGCAGCGGAGAGGTGACAACCGCCGCAATCCCGCCCCGCCGAGCCAGATACAGCGCGGCGGCCTCGGCCTGCCGGCGTCCGAGGTCGGTCAGCGCCGGATTGCCGCGCCCCGAGTAGCGACGCTGGACCGACAGCTCTGTCTGACCGTGCCGCAGCAGAAGCAGCCGGGTGGGCGCCCCGCCCGCCCCGGTCCAGCCCGGGGAAACCGCCGCCGGAGCGTGCTTTTGCGGCACTGCCGTCTCTGGCAGTTCGGCCGCGGCGTCCATCGCCTCGTTCGCGAGCCGGTCGGCGTGCGAGTTCTTCGCCCGCGGAATCCAGGAGTAGCTGATCCGCTCGAATCGTGTTGCCAGCGCCCGCGCCTGCTGGTGCAGCGGGATCAGGTCGGGATGCTTGACCTTCCAGCGACCCGACATCTGTTCGACGACCAGCTTGGAGTCCATGAACACCGCGACATCGGTGGCACCGAGGTTGGCCGCCTCCTCGAGAGCGGCGATCAGCCCGCAGTACTCGGCGACGTTGTTGGTGGCGCGTCCAATGGCCTGCTTGCTCTCGGCCAGCACGGCCGAGCGGTCCTCAGACCACACCACGGCCCCATACCCCGCAGGGCCCGGGTTGCCACGCGAACCGCCGTCGGCCTCGACGATCACCTTCACTGAGCGGAGCCCTTGACCCGCAACAGGATCGCGCCGCATTCCGGGCAGCGCAGCACATCATCTTCGGCGGCGGCCGAGATCCGCGCCAGTTCACCGCGGTCGATTTCGATTCGGCAGGCACCGCAGCGACGTCCCTGCAGCACACCGGCACCGGGACCGCCCGCGGCACGCTGACGCTCGTACAGCGCGACAAGGTCGGGATTGAGCGAGGCGGTCAACTCGTCACGCCGGGAAGCCCGCTGATGGCGGGTCTGATCGATCTCGGCGAGCGCGTCGTCGCGCGCCTTCTGCGCGTGGGCGAGTTCGGCTTGCAGCTTGTCGATCGTTGCGAGCTCACCCGACTGCTGGCCCTGCAACTCTTCCCGACGCTCCATCACCTCCAGCAGCGAGTCCTCCAGGCTCGACTGTCTGCGTTGCAGGGTTTCCAGCTCGTGTTGCAGTTCGGTGAGCTGTTTGGAGTTGGTGCCCGAGTCGAGCAGTGACCTGTCGCGGTCCTCACGCTGGCGCACCGAGTCGATTTCGGACTCGAACCTCGAGATCTGGGCACCCAGGTCGTCCAGCGCGATGCTCAGCGCGGCGAGCCGGTCGTTGGCATCGCGATGGTCGGCCTGGACCTGCTCGAGGCGTTGCTGCTCGGCCAGATGCGAAGCCCGGTGGGTGACCCGGCTCAGCTCGGCATCGATTTCAGCCAACTTCAGTAGTGACTGTTGTTGTACTACTTCAGCTTTCATTCTTGACTTTCACTACTCATTTCCTCGACATTCCATGGATCGGTTCGGACGGCAGACACCCGCACGGGCAGTTCGTCACCGAAATGGTTCTGCAACAGGCTCGCCGCCTGCGCGCACCAGGGGAATTCACTGGCCCAGTGCGCCACGTCAACCAGCGCCACACCGGATGCCCGCCGGTGCTCGTCGGCCGGGTGATGCCGCAGATCCGCGGTGACATAGGCCTGAACGCCGGCGCCCGCGACCACATCCAGCAGCGAGTCCCCCGCCCCGCCGCAGACCGCCACCAGCGACACCGTAGCGTCGGGATCACCGGCGGCGCGCACACCCCACGATGTCGAAGGTAGGGCATCACGAACGCGAGAAACGAACGCGGACAACGGCTCGGGTGCGGGAAGCGAGCCGACGCGGCCGAGTCCGACGTCGCCGGGCAATGGTGCCAGGGCGATGACGTCGAACGCGGGCTCTTCGTAGGGATGGGCGGCCCGCATCGCCGTCAGTACCTGGCCCCGAATGCGGGCCGGCGCGATGACTTCCACCCGGTCCTCGGGCAGCCGTTCGACGGTTCCGACGCGGCCGATAGCCGGTGAGGCGCCGTCGTGTGGCAGGAACTGTCCGGTGCCGGTGACCGACCAGCTGCAGTGCGAATAGTCACGAATCTGGCCGGCGCCGGCGGCGAACATGGCCTCCCGCACCGGCTCGGCGTTGGCGGGCGGCACGAAGACAACCCATTTGTCCAGGTCCGGTCCGCCGGGCACGGGCGACAGGACGCCTTCCACGGTGAGCCCGAGTGCATGCGCCAACGCGTCGGAAACCCCCGGTGAGGCCGAGTCGGCGTTGGTGTGCGCGGTGAACAGCGACCGTCCGGTGCGGATCAGCCGGTGCAGCAGCGCCCCCTTGGGGGTGTGCGCCGCGACGGTGTCGACCCCGCGCAGTAGCAGCGGGTGATGCGCAAGCAGCAAACCGCCGTCCGGCACGTCGTCCGCCACCGCGGCGGTCGCGTCCACTGCAATGGTCACCGATTCCACCGGGTCGGATGGGTCACCGCAGACCAGGCCGACGGAGTCCCAGGACTGCGCCAGCCCCGGCGGATACGCCGCCTCCAGCACGTCGATGACGTCGGACAGCGGCACGTTCACGCCGGCACCGGCCACTCGGGGCGAACGGCAGCGGCGCCCCGGATCAATCCGGTCGGATCAAGATTCGCCACATCACGACAGTAGTGCGCCGCCCGCCGGGCCTGGGGGCACCTCCCGCTTGCGGGGGCGTACGGGGAGGACCGCGAGTATTGAGGTCCGCAGATCGGGGACAATGGTGGCGTGACTGATGTCGTGGTGGCCCGCCCGCAGCTGGTGATCTTCGACCTCGACGGCACGTTGACCGATTCGGCGCACGGGATCGTGTCGAGCTTCCGCCATGCGCTCCGCGAGGTCGGCGCGGCCGTCCCCGAGGGTGACCTGGCCAGCAGGGTCGTGGGTCCGCCGATGCACCAGACGCTGCGCGCAATGGGGCTCGGCGAGCAGGCCGACGCCGCGATCGCGGCCTATCGCGCCGACTACACCACCCGCGGGTGGGCGATGAACAGCCTGTTCGACGGCATTCCCCAGCTGCTGGCGGACCTGCGGGCGGCCGGGGTGCGGCTGGCAGTGGCCACCTCGAAGGCCGAAGCGACGGCACAGCGGATCATGGAGCATTTTGGTCTCAACGGTCATTTCGAGGTGGTCGCCGGCGCCAGCCTGGACGGCAGCCGCGCGACGAAGGCCGACGTGCTGGCCCACGCGCTGGCCCAGCTGGAGCCGCTGCCGGAACGTGTGCTGATGGTCGGCGATCGCTCGCACGATGTTGAAGGCGCCGCCGAGCACGGTATCGAGACGGTGGTGGTCGGCTGGGGCTACGGCCACGCCGACTTCGACGATCCCGACGGCGTCCCCGCGATGGCACATGTCCCGACCATCGCCGCGCTGCGCGAGGTGCTCGGTGTCTAGCCCGCTACACGTGACGTTCATCTGCTCGGGCAACATCTGCCGCTCGCCGATGGCGGAGAAGATGTTCGCCGAGCAGATCCGTGAGCGGGGGTTGGCCGACGCGGTACGGGTGACGAGCGCGGGCACCGGCAGCTGGCATGTCGGCGACGGCGCAGACGAGCGCACGAACCGCGTCCTGCGCGAGCACGGGTACGCCACCGCCCACCGCGCCGCGCAGATCGACGGCGAGCACCTCTCGGCCGACCTGGTGGTGGCGCTGGGCCGCAACCACGCGCGGATGCTGACGGAGATGGGCGTAGCCCCCGACCGGGTACGGATGCTGCGGTCGTTCGATCCGCGCTCCGGGGCGCACGCCCTTGACGTCGAGGACCCGTATTACGGCGGCCACGACGACTTCGAGGAAGTGTTCAGTGTCATCGAGGCCGCGCTGCCCGGCCTGCACAACTGGGTCGACGACGAACTCGCCGGCCGGGGAATCGCCAGCTGATGCGACGCTGGACGTTCCTGTTGCGGCCGGGCTGGCTGGCGCTGTTCCTCGTGGTCGTGGCGTTCGCCTACCTGTGCTTCACCGTGCTCGCACCCTGGCAGCTCGGCAAGAACACCAAGACGTCGCGGGAGAACAATCAGATCTCGAACTCCGTGTCGGCCGACCCCGTTCCGGTGACAAACTTTCTGCCACAACGGAATTCGTCTGCTCCCGACGCCCAGTGGCGCAGGGTCACGGCGACCGGGCACTATCTGCCGGACCGGCAGGTGCTGGCGCGACTGCGGGTGATCGAGGGCGACCCGGCGTTCGAGGTGCTGGTGCCGTTCGCCATCGATTCGGGTCCCACCGTGCTCGTCGACCGCGGATACGTCCGCCCGGTGCATGGGTCGCGGGTGCCGCCGATCCCGGAACCGCCGACCGGGACCGTCACCATCACGGCGCGGCTGCGGGATTCCGAGCCCGCGGTGCCGGGCAAGGACCCGTTCCGCCAGGACGGCAACCGGCAGGTGTACGCGATCAACAGCCAGCAGGTGTCGGCGCTCACCGGAACGCCGCTGGCGGGCTCCTACCTGCAACTCATCGAGGGCCAGCCGGGCGGACTCGGGGTCATCGGCCTGCCGCACCTCGACGCCGGCCCGTTCCTGTCCTACGGCATCCAGTGGATTGCCTTCGGCATCATCGCCCCGATCGGGCTCGGTTACTTCGTGTTGTCGGAGATCCGCCAGCGCCGGCTCGAGAAGTCCCTCGAGCAGACGGCTCCATCCGACGGTCCGCCCGCACGGCTCACCGCGGAGGAGAAGCTCGCCGACCGCTACGGGCGACGGCGCTGAGCGCGGCCGCGCACACCGACGCGGCAGCCTGCACCCCGCGCGACAGCCGCACCGCGCGATCGAGATCGGCAGCGTCGGGCGCACGGCCATTGCCGAGTGTCGGCCTCATTTGCAGCTCATGGCGATACTGCGTGGGGCCGCCGAGCCGCACCCCCAACGCCCCCGCGAACGCCGCTTCGGGAACCCCGGCGTTCGGGCTGGGGTGACGGGCCGCGTCACGGCGCCAGGCCCGCACCGCGCCGGACGCCGAGCCGTTCACCACCGGTGCGCACACCGCGACGAGCAGCCCGGTAGCCCGCGCGGCGACGAAGTTGGCGACATCGTCGAATTTGGCTGCGGCCCAGCCGAACCGGGCGTACCGCGGCGATCGGTGGCCGATCATCGCGTCCAGGGTGTTGGCGCCCCGGTAAACCAGCACCGCGGGCACTCCCCCGACCGCCACCCACAGCAGTGGCGCCACGTGCGCGTCGGAGGTGTTCTCGGCCACCGACTCCAGTGCGGCGCGGGTCAGCCCGTCCATGTCCAGAGCCGCGGGATCCCGCCCGCACAGCGACGGCAGCAGTCGTCGTGCCCCGTCGACGTTGCCAGTGGCCACCAGCTGCGACATCTGCCCACCCGCTCGCGCCAACGACGTCCCGCCCAGCGCCACGAACGTCGCCGCCGCGGTCGCCACAGCGACCCAGACAGGCCCGCGGCGCGCTGCGGCACGCTCTACCGCGGTCCCGAGAACGCCCAGCACAGTCAACAGAAGGCCGGTGTGCAGCACACCGGACCAACGGTCGTCCCGGTAGGTCACCCGCTCCAGGGCGGCGGCCCCGCGACCGAACAGCGCGACCGGGTGTCCGCGACGGGGATCGCCCAATAGCAGGTCGGCGCAATAGCCGGCCACGATGCCCGCGACACGGGAGCGGGTTCTCGGCGCAACCACCCCGGCAGCGTCTCACAAGGTGGTCTACTCGCACTATGGAGCGGGGTCCATCGTGAACCGGCGGCCGACCCGGGTGGTGGAGCTGCTCAACCCCGCCGCGATCCTGCTGCCGGCGGCGAATGTCATCATGCAACTGTCCTCGCCCGGTGTCGGCTACGGCGTCCTGGAGAGCCCCGTCGACAGCGGCAATGTCTACAAGCATCCGTTCAAGCGCGCACGAACCACAGGCACCTACCTTGCGGCCGCGACCATCGGCACCCCGGCCGACCGCGCCCTCATCCGCGACGAGGTCGACAAGGTGCACGCCCTGGTGCGTTCGAGACCATCGAGTCCGGTGTCCTACAACGCGTTCGACCCGCGGCTGCAGCTGTGGGTCGCCGCCTGTCTGTACCGCTACTACGTCGACCAGCGCGAGTTCCTCTACGGGCCGCTCGACGACACTGCCGCCGACGCGGTGTATCGCGACGCCAAGAAGCTGGGCACCACACTCCAAGTCAGTGAAGACATGTGGCCGTCGGACCGTGTCGCGTTCGACGAGTTCTGGAAGCGGTCACTCGACGAACTCCGGATCGATCCACCCGTCCGTGAGCACCTGCACGGCGTGGCGGCGATGGCCTTCCTGCCGTGGCCGCTGCGGCTGCTGGCCGGCCCGTTCAATCTGTTCGCCACCACCGGTTTTCTGCCGACGGAGTTCAGACAACAGATGCAACTGCCGTGGACGGCACGCGACCAGCGCAGGTTCGAGCGGCTGCTGTCCGCCCTGCGAATCGCCGATCAGGTTATCCCGCAGCGGCTGTGGATCTTCGGCTACCGACTGTACTTGTGGGACATGCGGTCTCGCGCCAGACACGGCAGGCGGGTCGTGTAGTCCGGCGGAGTCCGGACAAGCGTTATCAGGATCGGATCCTCCCCGACGCCGTTATCGCCGATCCAGATTGGGACCTTCCGCTCGAACCACCCGGCGTGGACACTCGGGTATAGTCCGACCTATCCAACCGACCCTGAACAAGGAAATGCAATGGCGCCCTTTCCGGCACTCACACACGTCGCG
>JAOPWF010000192.1 GCA_025965815.1 Mycobacterium sp. | reverse complement strand
GAACGCCGCGCGGTCCAATGAGGTACGGATGCCATACGGCGACCACGGCTCGGTGGAGGCATGTCGGGAGTCGGGCGCGAGCATGGTGCACTCGAGTTCCGCGCCGACGCGGGTGGTCAGACCGCGTTCGGCCGCCTGCGCCTCGATGCGGCCCAGCAGCGAGCGCACGCACAGCGGCGCCGGGCCGCCCTGTTGATCGTGCAGACTTCCCGGCGCCCAGGCCATGCCGTCGTCGATCACGCGCAGCTCGGCCGGATCGATCCTGATCCGCAGGTCACCCGCCACCCCGATGTTCGGGGTGAACGCGATACCGCTATCGACGCAGAACACGCTCCACGACGGCGAGACCCCCATCCCGGCGCTCTGAAACGCTGTGAGCCGGCGTAGCGGCACATACTTGGCCCGGGTGACGCCGGCCAGATCAGTCACCGAACCGGCCACGAGTTCCACGCCGTCCGCGCCCAATTCGTCGACGCGGCGGGCGGTGTCGGCGTCGGAATACTCCTCCCGCACGCCATTGAGCACCGGCATCGAACCTCCTGTGATGACAAGTCTGCGGGGAGCCTATGTCAGGAATGTTTCAGAATCCTTAAAATTCGCGCGATACGATTGATTCGTAAAATTATCGATCGGAGGATGCCGTTATGTGCCGGCTGCTGGGTGTCGTCTCCGCATTACCGATCACCGTCTCCGGCGCCGTCGGCCCTTCGACGCTGAAGGACTTCGTCGCGCTGACCGCGGTCCATGGCGACGGGTGGGGTATCGCGCGCACCGACCACGCCGGGCAGCATCCCATCGTCGAGGTGTCGGCCGGTAGTGCGCTCGACGACGCCCTCTTCACGACGATCACAACCGAGCGGCCCGCGGCGGCCAGCCTGGTCCACCTGCGCTGGGCGACCAACGGCCTTGCCGTGCAGCCGCAGAACTCTCACCCGTTCGTCGCGGACGGGATCGCGATGGCACACAACGGATCCATCATGCCGATGGGCCCGCTGGAGGAACTGATCGACGCCGATATCGCCGCGTCGCTGGGCGGTACCACCGACAGTGAGCGTTACTTCGCGTTGATTCGCCAGCACCGTCGCAGCACCGGGACCCTGGCCGAGGCGGTCCGTCGCGCCGTGGCACAACTTCGCGGGCCGTATCCCGAAGCCAGCCTGAATGCCCTCATCCTGGGTGAGGGCCAGCTCATCGCCGTGCACGCGCACGCGCGTAGCCGGCTGCTCGCCGAGGACATCGCGGAGATCAGCGCCGCCGATATGCCCGCCGAGCAGCTGGAGGAGAATTTCGCGTTGCGCTACGCGCGGCCCGATGACCAGACGCTCGTGATCGGGTCGACCGGCTTCGGGGACCTGGACTGGCAGCCGCTGCCGCCGGAGTGCGTCACCGCGGTCTCGATGAGCGACTTGTCGATGCACCTGTATCCGCTGGTGACAGATTGAAAGCTGTGTCCGACAACAGACTCGAGTCCGTGGCCGCTCGTGCCAACGCCGCACTGCCCCGCTTGAGCCGCGCGGAGCGCCGGGTGGGCCGCGCGCTGCTTGCCGATTATCCCAGCGCGGGGCTGACCAGCGCCGCCAGGCTGGCCGAACGCGCGGACGTCAGTCCGCCGACCGTGCTGCGGTTCGCCCAGTCGCTGGGCTTCGACGGCTTCACCGGCCTGCAGGTGGCGCTGCGGGCAGAGTTGTCGTCGAGATCCAACGGTCCGATCACTCGCTTGTCGGAGGCGCCGGCGGCTGGCGGTCCGCTCGACCGTCTTCTTCAGCAGGCGCGCGCTCAAAATGACTGTACTGCAGAGACTTTAGCCAGGCTGCCGGAACCAGCGTTGGAGTCAGCGGTGGCGCTGCTGTCGGACACCAGCCGCCCACTGTATCTGCATGGCGGCCGGTTCTCGATTCTGCTCGCCATGCATCTGGCGGCCCATCTGGAACAGCTGCGCCCTGGGGTGCGACTGCTCGCCGATCCTGCCGGCAGCGACCTCGGCGCGATGATGGAGTTAACCCGCAGAGATGTCGTCGTGCTGTTCGATTACCACCGGTATCAGCGCAGCGCCGCCGATTTGGCGGTGCGGGTGCACCGCGCGGGTGCGACCATACTGCTCGTCACCGATGATCTCGCCTGCCCCGTCGCCCCTGACGCCGAGGTGGTGCTCGCGGCCTCCAGCACCGTTGGCACCGCTTTCCAGAGCATGGCGGCTGGTTTCCTGCTGACTGAGCTGCTCATTCCGCTGGTGATGGATGCCGTTGGTGAGCCGGCCCTGTCGCGAATGGCGTTGTGGGAAGAGCAGCGGCGCGCCGAACTGCTGCCCTGAATGCGAGCCAGAGCGCTGTCACGTCCGCTTGTTGTGCACAGCGGTATTCACGGTTCGAATATGCTCTGAACTTGACGCTCGATCAGGTGTATCGAAACGCATGTACCTGGGTTTTCGGGGGGACTTGGGACGATTCCAGATTCGACGTTACCCGGAGCAGTGACAGCGCGGCAGCGTGTCGAGATTCCGAAGACCGTGCGGGCCAGGCAGTTCCGGCGCTCCATCCATTACCCAAAGATCCCCACTCCCAAAGATTGTCCCTGGCCGTCGATATGTGACGATCCAGCCCCGCAACCTCGGCACGATAAGTTCTCCTCGCCGGATGCGCGTCTTCATTATGAGAGCGTCGGCCTGCCCTTCCAAAGAACCGTCAGCGGGCTCGGGCGTGATTACGATGGGCGAATGTCGGATCTGGCGGGCAGGGCTGGTGGTGTGCGCGGACGTAGGAGACAGCAGACGCGGGCGAAGCTGCTCGATGCTGCCATCGACCTCTCCGACCGGCAGGGCTTCGAGCAGACCACCGTTGAGCAGATCGGTGAGGCGGCGAACCTGTCCGCCCGGACGTTCACCCACTACTTTCCGACCAAGGCCGCCGTCATCTTGGAGCTGGTTCAGTACCTGACTGTGGCGGTCAACGCCGAACTCAGGTTGGTACCCCTCGATGTGAAGCCTCTGCCGGCGCTTCTGGCAGCGAATATCGGCGTGCTGCGCCGGGCCAAGAAGAGCGTCGGCCCGATGACCCCGGACCGAATTGCCGGACTGCTCCGCATGGCGAATACATCACCGACCCGACAGCGCCTTGCCATTGACTTTCGGTCCGCAGGCGCCACTGAGGTCCTCGCGCAACGAATGCAGATGGGGGTCGACGATCCGCGAGTGCGGCTGACAGCCGCGGTATGGGCCGCCATCATTGTGTCGGCGTGGGGTGACCTGGGGGCCGGCATTGCGATCGAATACAGGCAACCGGACAACATTCCGGACTTGATGTATCAACGCCTGGTCGACACGTTCGCCAGCTTCACCCGATTGGCCGGGGAAACGTCATACCGCGGTGCCCGGCGTGATGGGCAGTCGGGTCACGAGGACGCATTCCGCTGAGCTCGTCGACGACCTGTTCCGGAGTCGGAGGCCATTCCCGCGGATAGTGCAAAGGTCACACACCGGCCCATGAGCACTCCACCGGGGAGAAGCGGCATTTGTCCGCACCGAGAACGTTTGTCGAGCCGGCCGACACAACACCCGCGAGGTGCATGTAGCACTTTCTGTGCTACATTAGGTTATGGAGCAGATCGGTATCCGGGAATTGAGGCAACATGCCAGCGTATGGGTGGCGAAAGTAAAGGCTGGAGCCACAATTCAGATAACGGAGCGGGGCCGCCCGGTTGCTCGTCTGGTCCCCGTCAGTTCCGCCGACCAGGACCGCGACGCATTGGCAGCCGCGGGGCTCTTGATCCCTGCACCGCGCCCGCGCACACCGCTCGACGTCGCCGACTTGCTGCAGGGTCGGCCGCTCACCCCAATACTGGATGAGCAGCGGTCTGATCGATGATCTACATCGACACCTCAGCGATGGTGAAATTAATTGCCGCGGAACCGGAATCAGGCCAGCTGATTGAGTGGCTCAACACCCATGCCGATGAATCGATCGCCAGCAGCGGCATCGGGCACATAGAGCTCATCCGCGCCACGCGTCGGCTGGGGGAAGTGGCAGCAGCAGCTGGGCAGCGACTCGCCTCAACAATTGACACATTGGTGCTGACCGACTCCATCGCGGCCGTAGCGGGAACCATCCTGCCGCCCGAACTGCGCACACTCGATGCGATCCACCTGGGCACCGCGCTGATGCACCGCGATCGACTCTTCGCGTTCTGCGCCTACGACCGTCGTCTTCTCGACGCCGCCGCCTCGCAGGGACTCCCAGCGGTTGCACCCGGGACGTGATCTCGTCGGAATCATCGTGATCCTGCACCCTTATTGGTACGCAACCGCCGGCCCGCGTCCGGTCTACCATTGCCTCGTCCCGGATCGTGAAAAGGTGTGCGGCCCCGCGCGTGTGGACACCGCAGGTGGGAGCGCGCGTCGCGGTTCGCGACCGTCCCCTTCTCGTCCCCATCCGCAGGCCGGTTGCACGCGCGCGTTGGAGGAGTGTTCGCCTACAAGCGGTCCAGGTCGCTCGATGTGCGGAGCGCGTCTGCAGTTCGCACTATTTCTTCTTGGGACGCGGCCGACAGACCGGCAGCCCGCATCGCGATGCGACGCACCCCCTCGTCGTGCGAGATGGCGAGCCACGTCAATTCTCGCTCGAGTTCCTGATACGCGCCTTCGTCGAAAAAGTAGGCCGGCTTGATCCGGAAGAATTGGGCCAGCGCGGTCATGGTTACCGTCGACGGGTTGGCGCGGGTGCCGGAACGCAACTGGGACAGGTACGGAGCCGACATGGTGATGACGCCCTCAGCCCTGAGCTCGGCCACCACCTCAGCCGACGTGTGTGGTCCTCGTCCGGGCGGATACACCGTGTTGAACAAACGGTTCAAGCGCGCTGCAAATGTGGGGCTCATCGTTCTGAGCCCGCAAGCGCTCGGCCAGCTGACACAGCTATATAGATAGCACATATATCGTATCGGGCGGCTTCCGTCTGGCGTGACACCTTCAGACCTCCGATGGTTCTAAGTGTCAAGTGTGTTGCCCCGTCCGATCAACGGAACCAATGAGATGGACGCGAAACCGTTCAGCGCCGAAGGTACCTGCACCGGGCGGCGTGACGGCGAAGTCGTTTGCTGCTGTGAGAGGCGGAGCGAGAGGCCCGTCGAGGTCGGCGTCGGCGACGATCGCTGGCAGTGCCGCTCGGCTCTGGCCCAGAGCACGTCCCGAATCTAGAGATTCGAGAGTGATCAGATCCTGTCTCGCTGCGGCTTGACACAACCCGATAGGCCACAGCCAGTCCGCCTTGGAGCACGTTTAGCGGGTTCGACCAAGGAGCGGTCATTTCTGTGACGCTAGCCAAAGCACCGTGACCGGCGCTGTCTTGTTCGTAAAGACCCGGGAGTGATCAGGTTCTGTCTCGGAGGGGATCATCCACCCATGAGGGTCGCGTGATCCACGCAGCAGCTCCGATACCGGTGAGTTTCGCAGGCCGCCGTAGTCTGCCTAGACGTACCCAACGGAATCGCCCGCCCGAACGGAGGCCTTGTGACCAGAACGAATCTTTCGATGTCGATCTCTGCCGACGGCTACGTCGCGGGGCCCAACCAGTGTCAGGAGCA
>JAOPWF010000184.1 GCA_025965815.1 Mycobacterium sp. | reverse complement strand
GTTCCGGCCGCAGGCGCAGTTCTCGCAGACTGGGGCGCCGACGTGATCAAGGTCGAACATGCCGAGACCGGTGACGCCCAGCGTGGGCTGAGCCGTTTGATGGGCATGCCGGTCGGTAGCGGATCCTTCGCTCCCCTGATGGAGCACCCCAACCGCGGTAAACGGAGCATCGGTCTTGCGCTGGAGCAGCCCGAAGCACTCGAAGTGCTGCACGAACTGATCCGCGAAAGTGACGTATTCCTGACGAACTTCCTCCCGAAGGCGCGCCGCCGACTCGGCATCGAGCTGGACGACGTCCGCAAGATCAACCCACACATCATCTACGTGCGCGGATCAGGCTTCGGCGCCACCGGCCCGGACAGCGAGAAGGGCGGCTATGACAGCACCGCCTTCTGGGCGCGGGGCGGCAGCGCACTGGGGGCCACGCCGGTAGATTACGACGGCCTGTGCGTGATGCCCGCCGGTGCCTACGGCGACTCGCTCGGCGGGATGACCATCGCGGGCGGGATCGCCGGGGCATTGTTCGCCCGGGAGCGAACCGGCGAGACCTCGATCATTGATGTCTCCCTGCTCGGTGTCGGGGCATGGGCGAACGCGCTATCAGTTGGCTTCGCACTCCTGGAGGGGGGTCCACCGCCGCAGCGCCCGCCGGGCAACTCGGCTCGGACAAATCCCCTGGTCGGTAACTACCGAACTTCGGACAACCGATGGCTCGTACTCGCGATGCTTCAGCCGGGCCGCTACTGGCCGGAGTTCTGTCGGCATATCGACCGCGAGGACCTGATCAGCGACGAGAGGTTCGCGACGGTCGAGGCGCTGATGGCCAACGCGCCACAAGCGGCGGAGATCGTGCAGGAGGTACTGGCCGCCCGAACGCTAGCCGAATGGACCAGCCGGTTCACCGGAATGGAAGGCCAATGGGCCGTCGCGCAGAATCCCTGGGAAGTGGGGCAGGATCCGGCCCTGCGGACCAACGGGTTAATCGCCGAGGTGATCGATACCGAGGGCACCCGCCGCGAACTGGTCGCTAATCCAGTGCAATTCGATCAGAAGCCGGTGCAAATCAGGCGAGCCCCGCAGTTCGCCGAGCACACCGATGAGATCCTGCGCGGACTGGGGAGGTCTGACGACGAGCTGATCGGTCTGAAGATCAGTGGCGCGGTCACCTGACGACGATGGCGCGCAAAGGCCGTCAGTCGTTGCGGCGAAGGATCGCCGCGGAGCAGAACGCCCACAGGTCGTCGACACTTGTTGATCGGCCGCCGGCCAGCACTGCTGAGTGGGATGAGGCTAGTAACAGCTCCTGAAGCAGCGCCGCCTGGGTGGGCAGTCCGACGTCCTCCCGGAGCAGGCCTGCGTCGGCGACCGCGGTCAGCAGTTCGACGATGAGAGAGTGCAGGGGCTCCAGGGCGTAAGCGAGATCGTTGGGGCGGGTCTCGGTGAGCCGCAGGTGCAGGACGCTCAACCCGCGGGCGAGCCGGGCCGGCATCGCGGTGATCTCGGACAACGCCTCCAGCAATGTCCGCAGCCGCAACACCGGGTCGGCAATGCCCTCGCACCGCTCCCGCAACATGGGCAGGGCGGTGGTGCGCAGAATCGTCTCGTAGACGGCGAGCAGCAGGCTGTCTTTGCCGTCGAAGAAAGTATAGAACGTGCGCTGCGACATGTTGGAGCGGTCGACGACGTCCTGAATGGTGAAGTCGCTCTCGTCGCGCTCGCCGAGAAGTTCCACGGCAGCGGCGACGAAGCGGTCACTGCGCGCCTGGGCACGTGCGCGGGCGTTGCGCAGCGACCGGTCGACACTGTCCTTCTGCCAACTCGGTTCCTGCGCCTCTGACGGCTGTTGAGTCTTTTTCGGCTTCAGCTCAGTTGACCGCGCCATGGCTTCCCGCTCTCTCAAGGTCGACTTCAGCCAGGAAGTCACCGATGACTCTCCTGACCATATCCGGGCATTTCTGGTGGGCGGCGTGCGCCGCACCCCCGATCTCCACATACCGTGCCTGCGCGTTGAGTTCGGCGAACCGCCGTCCCTGCTGCTGGCGTATCGGTTCGTCGTGTTCACCGGCCAGTAGCAGGACCGGACATCCGACGCCGGCCAATGTCTCCGGCGACAGCTCGGGGCGCGCGGTGCTGTCCTCATGCAGGGCGGTGACCAGCTGGTGCCAATGCTCGGATCCGTGGGTGGCGTCGTGTAGGCGTCGCAACGCGAACGGCCAGGTGCGGTGCAGATACTCCAGACGCGGAATCCGGTAGTCGCTGGGGCGCCCGGTCCCTGGGCTGATGAGCACGAGCGATCGCGCAGTGCCCGGAGCGAGAAGCTCCAGCATCAGCGAGACCTCCGAGCCGTAGGAGAAACCCACAATGTGCGGCCGGCCGAGTTGCAGATGGTCAATGAGGCGCAGCAGATCCGCGCATACCGCGTCGCCGGTAGTGGCCGACTCACGAAACTCCGATCCGCCGTGACCACGCAGATCAGGCAGGATGCAGCGATAGCCAGGCGCCATCGCGGCGGCAAGTTCACCCCATTCGAACTCCCCCGTGGCGGTCGCACCGTGGACGAACAAGATGGCTTGTTGTCCGTCGCCGACGACGGAATACGCCAGCGTCAGCCCGTCCCGTTCGTAGGTGCACGCACCGCTTCCGTATACCTGCTCAGTCATGACTTCCTCCACGCGACAATGCAATTCTCTTCCAGAGACAGATGACGAGCTCTATCGGAGCAGGATAGTGACCCTATTGTCTCCACTATTCACCTCACTGTCTCCCCACAGAGTATACGAAAGCCTCGGCGAACGCCCATCATGTTCTACCAGTGCGATAGGTGCAGGTGCAGGAATAGAGGTCAACACCTTAAAGCTGGCGCAGCCCGCCGTGAAGTATTACGGCACCCAGTGTTGTCAGGATGGAGGCCCGCCGGCTCCGTCGTCTACCCGATCGTGGTGCGGAGGACCGCCTATACCGGTGGCCCCGGGCAGACGCCATGGCCCAACCGGGTCGGGCCGCGGCGGCGTCGGGCCTTTACGGGTGCGCGGCGTTGAGCCCGAGCAGGCCATACATATTGCCGCCCATCATTTTTGCCACATCGGTCGCGGGGAACAATTCGCCCATTTCTTTGGCCCAGTTCA
>JAOPWF010000166.1 GCA_025965815.1 Mycobacterium sp. | reverse complement strand
TGTGCGAGCCGGCGATGTCGATGCCGTCGGCCCTGGCCGATGTCGGTGTGTTGCTGGCGTTGACGAGCCCGGACTTGACCAGCACGCCGGTCGTGGCGGCGTCGAGGGTGAGTGCCCTGCCGTAGCTGTTGACCATTTTCGTCGACAGCACCGACGAGTCGGTGACGCCGGTCAATCGAACGGTCGCCGAGCTGGAGTTGCTGCTGTATATGCCCTTCTGGATGGTGATCCGGACGGAGTTGTTGACCGAGACCACCGGGTCGGTGGTCACCGCGGTCCCTCCGATGTTCATGCTCATGCCGGTGACGATCACGTCATGCAGGCCGTCGATCGTCAGCCCGGCCGTGGCCCCGGAGAACGTCGCCACCTTCACCGACGGATATGCCTGGATAGTCACGCCCGACACGGGCACCGTGACGTGCTCGGTGTAGGCACCGGCGATGTTCACCGTGCCATTGGCCTTCAGTGCGCCCATCGCGGTCGCGACCGTGCAGTAGGGCTGCGTCTGGGTGCCGGTGCCGGCATCGGAGCAGTTCGCACCGGCGATGTTGTCGACATACAGCGGAGCGGGCGTGGCCGCGTGAGCGGCGGTGGCCCCGACGAGGCCGGTCGCACCACCCACCAGCGTCGCGACGAGGACCGAACGAAGAGCGCGCAACGATGCTTCCTTAACGACCGAGGGGAAGGGCGAGATCCCGCCCGAGCATACTCATCATCATGGCATTCGGGGGTGACAGTTCGCTGACCCGTTCGGCGCCACGGAAATACCTGCTCGCCGGCGCCGCGGCCGCGCTGGTCCTCGCCGGCGCCGTCCTGATCATCGCCACCACGACGACCCACCAGCATCCAGCGACCCGCACGTGACGGCCGCCGACCTGCGCAGCGAATACCTCACCGACCCGATCGGCGTCGACGCCACCGACCCACGCCTGAGCTGGGTACCGACCGCGAGCGTGGGCGCCGAACGCCAGACCGCGTACCAGATCCAGGTCGCCGACGACACCGGCGCCCTCACCGCCGGCCACGACCTGACCTGGGACAGCGGCTGGGTCGCGTCCGCGCAGAGCTGGTCCGTGCACTACGCCGGCAGGCCACTGCTCAGCGGCGACCGCTACGTCTGGCGGGTGCGCCTGTGGGACTCCGCGAGCACCGTGTCGACTTGGAGCAGCCCGGCGTACTGGCAGATGGATCTGCTTGATGACGCCGCCTGGCACGGTGCACAGTGGATCGGAGCAGCCGCGGCCACCGACCCGGCGGCTGTCCACTTGCGACGCTCCTTGACCCAGCCCGCCGCCACCACCTCCTCGTCCGCCGGCACCTCACCACTGGTGAACTGGCCTTCCACTACTGCTACGTACCGCAAGGCCAACCGCTGACCCTGGCCAGGCTCGTGCGGGCGGCCGGACTGCGCTGGCCGATCGAGGAAACATTCGAATTCAGCAAGGACACCTTCGGCCTCGACCAATGCCAAGCCCGGCTGCACACCGCGATCAGCCGGCACACCGTCCTCGTGATGACCGCCCTGGCCATCTGCGCGATCGCCGCCGCCCGCCTCAAAACCCGCACCGACACCCAAGCCCCACCACCGAACACACCCGATCAACAGCCACCATCCGAGCCCGGCATGATCCCGCTGACCGTCCCCGAAACCGCACGGCTGCTCACCACCACCTGGCACCAGCCGAAACCCGCCGACCACGACACCCACTGGCGCAACTGGCGACGCCGCCACCAAGCCCGAGCACGCTGGCACCACCAACGCACCCGACTCAACCGAGAGTATTCGCGGGCCAACTAGCAAATGGCGGCTGCCGTACATTTGGCCTCGGCGATGTAGCGCTGTCCCCCAAGAGCGACGCTGACATCGATCTCGCCGACGGGTGTCGCGGTGGAGGACCGGGCGTCGATGCCCCACAGTCTGAGTAGGTCGGCGATGAATTGGTTGAACCGGACCCCTCGGGCCTGACGACTCAGTGTGCCGCCGTCCAGATTTCGAAGCTGGTCGTACTCGGATATCACGGCGCGCAGCCGGACCGTGTCCTGCATCGCCACAGTGGGCCCGTCCACCCCACCGCCCGCGTCACAGGCGCGCCTTCGGCTGTCTCACATCTGCTTTCCGAGGCGTCGGGTGTGGTCTGGCACCCCGTGTGGATGTGGGGCCGTAGAATCAGTCGGTCTTTCGTGAGGAGCGCCCATGCCGATGGCCGGGGGCCCGGCCGACAAGGTGGGCAACCGATACGAGCGGCGCTGGACGGTGCGCGCGATGCTCGATGTGATCGCGGGCGTCGCCGAGTCGCTGCGCATCGAGGTGCCCGGTGCGGAGGGCGCGGGTGCCGAGTTCCGGCTGATCGTCGGTGGGACGCCGTACTGGTATCAGTCCAAACGGCAACGTGACGCGGGAGCCTGGACGATCGCGGCCATGGCAGGCGAGGGTTTCCTCCAAGCCTGGCTCCCCAAGCTCCAGGCAGGCGCGTGCTGCGTTTTCGCCTCGGGTACCAGTGCCGATGAACTGCGTGAATTGTGCGAACGGGCGAAAGACGCCCAAACATGGGCGGAGTACGACGAACACTTCCTAGCCGCAGAGCAGCAGCGAACCAGATTCAACCGGTTACGCAACCTGTGGGACGGCATCGACGACGAGCGCGCCTACAAGAACCTACAACGGGTTGACGTCCAGACGATGGACGAGCGCAACCTCGCTGAGTTGGTGCGGCTACGCCTCGGCGGCCTCGTCGATAGTCATCCCGACACAGTCAGCGACGTCCTCGGCCAGTTCGCCGACGATCAGATCCACCAGGAGCTGGACGCGGCTGATCTTTGGCGACATCTTGAAGGGCGAGGCATTCACCCCACTGCGCAGGCGGCGCTCACAGCACGTCGATCAGGCGGTCCGCCGATCGC
>JAOPWF010000147.1 GCA_025965815.1 Mycobacterium sp. | reverse complement strand
TGATCCGCTCATCGAGTACTGACGCAAATATCGAGGAGAATCCTCCGCCTGAGGCGCCGACGATTCCTATTCGAGAGGAGTCGATATCGTCGCGTTCGGCGAGTAAATCGACGCCCGCCAGGCTGTCATTGACCATTAAGCCTAAGGAGGTCAAGCCGACAAGCAGCGGAGCCAACTGACCGTGTTGGTGCCACCCGATGCGCCTTTCGCCCTGCCCTAGAGTGTCGTAGCAGAGCACAGCGATCCCGTTCGACGCCAGGTACTGATTGAAGCTCTGTATGTCAGCGGCGAGCTTCGCATCCTCCATCCAATGTCCCGGCGGATGGACGACAGCGGGATGCGGATCCTTACCGTGGGGCAGATACAGAATTGCGGGCACTTGTAGTCCGCGCGCTGCTTGATAGACGATCTTTTCAACATCAAAGCTGTCCGCGGCGATTCTATCGATCAGAGCATGCTTCTGAGCTTGTTCAATCCGATCCATTCCGAGAGCATCACGCAGTCCTGCCTTTACATCCGATCTAGCCGCCGTACCGGGACCGAAACTAACCGATTGCGATGAATGCGCTGCAAGCTCGGCTGCCCGCTTCAGAAGAAAGTCCTGGACCATTCCCCCTCTCGGGGGTTCAGTCAGGAGCTCAGCAAAGGATTTCATCGGCCATTCCGCATGAGACGTTCAGGATGGAGATACAGGTTCAGGCTCGTGGAGACCTCGGCCGCGCTACCCGACCGGGCAAGTCAACCGTGCACCACCGCGATGTGATACGGCATAAGTTATACTAAATAACATTTGCGGTCAACGGCCGGTTCACGACAACGTCTCGCCATCGCCGAGGCTCTGTGCCGATCGCCATTGCCGACGGTCCGGCACCTGATAGGAGCACCAATGGGCAAGGTTGAGAGCATCGATCCGCGGACTGGCGCGGTGATTGGAGCCGTGGGCGATAGCTCTGCGCCTGGCGATGTCGACCTCGCATGTAGCGCCGCTGCTGGGGCCGCGCCGGCTTTGGAGGCTCTCGGGCGGCCCGGTCGGGCCGCGATGCTGCGACGGATGGCTAGTGAGTTCGAGTCCCAGCGCACCGAAGTGGTTGCGCTTGCCGATCGTGAGACCGGCATCGGAACCGTCCGCCTCGACGGGGAGTTGACACGAGCCACATTCCAAATGCGGCTGTTCGCTGATGTGCTCGACGAGGGCTCTTACCTTGAAGCAATCATTGATCACTCAGGCACGACTGCCATGGGACCCCGCCCTGACCTTCGAAGAATGCTCGTGCCTATTGGGCCGGTGGCAGTGTTCGGCGCAAGTAACTTTCCGCTCGCCTTCTCGGTCCCTGGTGGCGACACCGTTTCTGCGCTGGCCGCCGGCTCGCCGGTGGTCATCAAGGCCCACGATTCGCACCCGGCAACCTCGAGTCTGTGTGCCGACCTGCTCCGCAAGGTGGTCCGCGATATCGGCGCGCCCGACGGCACAGTTGGCCTCCTTCACGGTCAAGCCGCCGGCGCAAACCTGGTTACCCAGCCGGCTGTCAAAGCCGTTGGCTTCACCGGATCCTTGTCTGCGGGTCGCGCGTTGCTCGATCTGATCGGCCAGCGACCTGACCCGATCCCGTTCTACGGTGAGCTGAGCAGCCTGAACCCCGTCGTAATCACCGAAGCGGCGGCGAGGAAGAGAGGGCCCGACATTGCGCGTGATCTTGTGTCGTCCTTTACCGTCTCCGCCGGGCAGTTGTGTACGAAACCCGGTCTCGTCTTTATCCCCAGCGGTGCCGCGGGAGATCACACCGTGGCGCAGATGCGTGAGGCTTTAGCGGATGCTCCACAACTCGTCCTACTGAACGAACGAATACGAGATGCCTTCGCCGCAGATTCTGACGCCCTTCGATCGCGTGCGGACATCACGGTCGTTCATGCCACTGACGTCACGAGGACCGTAGGCTTTCACGCAGGACCGCTGTTGCTAGAAGTTGCTGCAGCGGACCTGAGCGCAGAGGCTTGCGAGGAGCACTTCGGTCCGATTGCCGTCATTGCGCGGTACTCCAACGACGAAGAACTGCTCGCTCGGTTGCCAATGCTGCCTGGGTCCCTCACCGCCACTATTCATAGCGAACCGGTGGAAGCGGAGTTCGTGCGGGCGGTTACCGCAGTGCTCAGGGAGCGGGCCGGACGCCTGATCTACGACCAATATCCCACCGGCGTGGCAGTGACTTGGGCGCAGCACCATGGTGGCCCTTGGCCATCAACCAATACGTCACATACCTCGGTTGGCCCGACCGCCATTAGGAGGTTTCTTCGTCCACTAACATGGCAAAACTCACCCGAACACCTTCTCCCGCTTGAGCTTCGCGAAGAGAACCGTGACGTCCCTCGACGTATCGACGGCGAGCTCATCCGGGCGGCATTGCCTCTGCAGACGACCGAACGGAGATAAACACGCGCACCGCACCATCCGTCGAGTCCCATCACTCGGATCGTCCGTCACGTACCTGCCGGTGGAGGGTTTGAATACGTATGTCATCTGTCACGTTCGAAAATGCAAGCCGCAACTTTCCGGGTCACGGGCGCCCTGCGGTCGATCGCTTGAATCTCCAGGTTGACGACGGAGAGTTCCTTGTACTCGTCGGACCGTCAGGTTGTGGTAAGTCCACATCGCTACGGATGCTCGCCGGACTGGAACCCGTTGATACGGGTCGCATCCTGATCGACAACGACGACGTCACTGATGTGGAGCCGAAGGATCGCGACATCGCGATGGTGTTTCAGAACTACGCCCTCTACCCCCACATGTCGGTGGCCGAGAACATGGGATTCGCGCTAAAGGTCGCCGGTGCCCGCAAATCCGAGATCGAGCAGCGCGTGCGAGAAGCCGCGATGATGTTGGAACTGGAGTCGTTTCTGGACCGCAAACCCAAAGCCCTCTCAGGCGGACAACGGCAGAGAGTGGCGATGGGCCGGGCGATCGTCCGGCAGCCGCGTGTGTTCTTGATGGACGAGCCGCTGTCAAACCTCGACGCGAAACTCAGGGTGCAAACCCGTAGCCAGATCGTGCAGTTACAGCGGAGATTGGGGGCAACGACAGTCTACGTCACCCACGACCAAATCGAGGCGATGACCATGGGTGACCGCGTCGCCGTCCTCAATGAAGGTGTCGTTCAGCAGTGCGCCACGCCGCGGGAGATGTACGCACGGCCGGCGAACCTGTTCGTCGCCGGGTTTCTCGGGTCACCGAGCATGAATCTGGTTCAGCTGCCAGTCATCGAGGGCGGCGTTCGCTTCGGCGACATCACCATTCCTGTGAACAGGCAAACTCTCAACACGGCAGATTCGAGGTACGTGACCGTGGGCGTTCGTCCGGAGGATCTGCAGATCGTCGACTTTGGCCTAGAATTCGAGGTCGATGTCGTCGAAGAGCTGGGCGCCGACGCGTACGCATACGGGCGAACCAACATCAACGGATCCCAGGATGGATCGCGACAGACACTGGTCGCCCGCGTCGATTGGCGCCATCCGCCGCTCAAAGGTGATCGGGTACATCTGGCCCCGATCGGCGGCCACGCACTCCACGTCTTCGACACCGAAAGCGGCGCGCGACTGTCGTGATCTTCGGCCGGACGCGCTCCAGCGGGTGGGCAGGCCCCAGATCGGGGAAGCGCGCTGCGCTGGAACACTATTCGTCGGACGAGGCCGCTACCAGCCGCGGTCGGCCAGTCGATGCGGCGCAGGCACCTCGTCCACGTTGATGCCGTCAACTCGGCATCGACGCGGTGGTCGGCGTGATCGCGCCGCCACAACGCCATCTTCAGCGCGGTCATTACCATCGCTATGTCGTTGAACGTGGCGCCGTGCCAGCCCACGATCGCCCGCACGAAACCGCGATGCGGTGGCTGTGCAGCGAGGCAGCAAGGCCACCCACCCGATCGTCGGCCCCGGCCCACGGCGCACCGACGTAGACCTCCGCCAGCCGGTGCGATCGCGCGAATTCCACGACTGCATTGGCGTCGTCAGGAACTCGCCAGAGCCACATAGCACTGGCGCCGCGCGTCGGATCCGTGACACAGAAATCACAGCATCACGGTAGGGCGCCGGGCCGCGGGTCCTCGTGTTTATCGGAATCCCTACGGAAGAGCAGCCAATCGGCGGTCGCGGTGCCTCCGCAGATGTGAGGATCTACCCCATGACCATTGAGGTAACCCTGCTCGGAACCGGCAGTCCCATGGTGGATGCGAAGCGTGCGGGGCCCTCCACCCTGGTCCGCGCCGGTGACCAACTGTTTCTCGTCGACTGTGGCCGCGGCGTCCTGCAGCGCGCCGCGGCCGTCGGAGTCGGCGCCGCCAACCTGACCGCGCTGCTGTTGACCCATCTGCACAGCGACCACATCACCGACCTCAGCGACGTCATCACGACGCGGTGGGTCACCACCTTCGTCCCGACGCCGCTGCCGGTGATCGGGCCGCCCGGGACTGCCGCCGTCGTCCAGGCCACGCTGGCCGCGCTCGCCCCCGACATCAGTTACCGGATCGCCCACCACGCCGACATCACCGGGCCGCCCATCATCGAGGTGCACGAGTACACCGACGGCCCGGCGTGGGACTCCGGCGGGGTGAAGATCCGGGTGGCGCCGACCGATCACCGCCCGGTGGAGCCGACGATCGCCTTCCGGATCGAGCACGATGGCGCCTCGGTGGTGCTCGCCGGTGACTCGGTCCCGTGCAGTAGCCTCGACGAGCTTGCCGCGGGGGCGGGAGCGTTGGTGCACACCGTGATTCGCAAGGACCTGGTCGAGCAGGTGCCGAACCAGCGGCTGAGAGACATTCTCGACTACCACTCCTCGGTCGAAGAGGCCGGAGCCACCGCCAAGCGGGCGGGCGTCGGCACGCTGATCCTCACTCACTATGTCCCGGCGATCGTGCCCGGTCAGGAAGACGACTGGCGGGCGCTTGCCGCAACCACTTTCAGCGGGGCCATCGAACTCGGCGACGATCTGCACCGCGTCGAGGTCAGCTAGACACCAGCTGCTCGGCGGCGCCGGCGAGGGTGTCCAAGTCCTCGGCGGACCAGGCGCGACCCCGCGCGATGACGACGACATGCTGCACACCGACGTCACCCAGCGCGCGGCACCGCGAGACCAGCCGATTGACCGGCTCGCCGGGCTGCAGCGCGGTACTCACCGTGCGCTCAACCTGGTCGTAGGGCCGGCCGACATCGGCGCAGTGCCGTGCCAGCACATCGAGTTGTCGCCGCACCGTTCTGCCCTCGTCGGGAACGTCGAAAAGGTTGCAGGCGTCGGCGTATTCGGCAACGAGCCGCAGCGTGCGGCGCTCCCCCGTTCCACCGATCAGCACCGGGGGTCGCGGCAAGGTGACCGGACCGGGCCGTGCCACCGGGTGCTCGAGCTGCGTGTAGTCCCCGCGAAACGCCGACTCATCCCCGGCCCACATCCGCCGGGCGATCTGTAGCAGTTCGGCCAGCCGGTCGAAACGCTCCCGGGTCTGCGGCATGAACAGGCCCAGAGCGCGCGCCTCGTCAACGTTGTAGCCCGCGCCGATCCCAAGCCAGGCCCGCCCGCCGGACAGCACGTCGAGCGTCGTGACCGCCTTCACCAGCAGCGCCGGTGCCCGGAACGTCGCAGCGGCGACCATCGTGCCCAGCCTGATCCGCGAGGTCTGTGCCACCAGGAATCCGAGCGTCGTATAGGCCTCCAGCATCGGCTCGTCGACGTCAGCGGACGGGTCGGCCTGCAGCAGATGGTCTGCCACCCAGAGGGTGTCGACCGCGCTCTGATCGAGGGAGCCGGCGAGCCAGGCCAGGCGTTCGGACATCGCGGCGCCATGGTCCGGCCACGAATAGCTCGTTAGGTTAACGCTGAGCTTCATGGTGCTCACCGTGACGCATCCGCCGCCGCCCGGGCACCGGCTGCCGCCCGCGAATTGCGGCGCCGCAGCGGCAGCAGCGCGCCCGCCACGACGAGCCAGACCAACGTGGGAAACCGTGCGACCGGCATCAGGAAGACCAGTGCCGGCCAGACCAGCACCAGCGTGGTCAGTTCTGCCACGACGGCGATCACCAGACCGCTCCAGGCGACAGCCTTCGGCAGTAGTCCGAGGAGGAGGCTCGGCACCGACACGCCGGCCAGCAGCAAGCCGAGCGGAACCAGGTGTCCCGGACCGCCGACCGCGAACGCCAAAAAGCCACCCGCCCGAGCAATTTCGGCGTCTCCGCTGACACGGGACAGCTTCCACTGCAGTAGGCCCGACTATCCCAGCGCGCCGGCCGACAGGACGCCGCCCACCAGTGCGATCGTCGCCCCAGGAGCCGTCACCCCTAACTGGCGCAACCGCGCGCTGGCCGTGGCCGCATAGATCGCCAGCGGCACCGACGCCGCGAACATAAACACGCCACTGGCCGCGACGGAGGCAGGATGCGAACGGAAGAAGTCCGGCAACGTTGCCCCGGACGTGAAGGGAGACGGCATCACACCCCCGAGCGCGGCACTGACGACCAAGGCCGCAACGAAGAGCCCCATCGAAACGCCGCCGAGCAGCACGAGTGGCGGACCACCCTGTTGGGGACGCCGAGCGACACCATTTACATCATTCTTGGAATCATTCATCTTGTGAACGATATGACTGAAACGGCGCGATGGCAAGACTTTGCGATCGTTCAACGGAGAAACCGTTCAAAACCGCTACTATGACTTGGTGTCGCCCGCGAATGCCGAGAACCACACCGACGGTGTGGCCTTCCTGCTGGCCCAACTGGGCCAGCAGGCCACCGCACTGTTCGCCGAGCGGATCGCGTCACTCAACCTCACACCACCGCACGCCGGCATCCTGCGGGCGATCGCCGCCGACCCGGGCCGCAGCCAACAGGCGTTAAGTGGGCAGTTAGGGCTCCTGCCGAGTCGCGTCGTGGCTTTCGTCGACGACCTCGAGGACCGCGGCTTCGTCGAGCGTCGCCGCAATCCCGATGATCGCAGGCTGCACGCGTTACACCTGACTCCGGCCGGCAAGAAGTTGATGCAGAAGCTCTCCGACGTGGCGCGCCAGCATGAACGCAGGCTCACTGCCGGTCTTGACGACGAGCAACGCACGGTGCTGCGCGACCTGCTCGCGACGCTGGCACAACAGCAGGGTCTGACTCCGCACGTCCACCCCGGATACCGCACGCTGGGCCGTGCCGGCCAGGGGCCGCCCGCCCGTTGAACCCGCTACGCCAGCCGGGTGATCTCCACCACGACGTCCAGGTCGGTCGAACCGGCTCCGGAGTAAACGCCTTTCAGTGGGCTGACGTCGGAATAGTCGCGCCCGACACCCACACTGACGTACTGCTCGTTGATCGCCTTGTCGTTGGTGGGGTCGTAGTCCCACCAGCTGCCGGTCCAGGCCTGCACCCAGGCGTGACTCTGACCCTCGATCGTCTCGCCGACCGCGGCCTCGCGGTTGGGGTGCAGATACCCGGATACGTAGCGTGAGGGAATTGCCATGCTGCGCAACAGGATCAGTGAGAGGTGAGCGAAATCCTGGCAGACGCCCTTGCCCTCACGATGCGCGTCCAGACCCGAGGAGTGCACCCCCGTGGTGCCCGGCACGTACTCGAGCTCGCTGTGCGCCCACTGCGCGGCGGCGATGACCGCATCCGCCGGCTCGTTGTACTTGGCGATGCGCCGGCCGACGGCCTGGATGCGTTTGCTCCGCGGCACATAGTCAGTCGGAGTGAGGAATTCGTCGAAGCGATCGATGACGGCCTCCGACCGCAGATCCTCCCAGCTGACCTTTTCCGTCGGCCCCTCCCCCTTGTCGGTCTCCACCACCGACGACGAGGTGACCTCCAACTCGGTGTGCGGTGCGTGCAGATCGAACGCCGTGACCGCGGTGCCCCAGTAGTCGACGTACCGGTAGGACCTGGTCGCCGGGACGGTCTCGACGCGGTTCAGGATCACGTTCTGCCGCGAATCGCTGCGCGGCGTCAGCCGGGCCTCGTTGTAGGACGCCGTGACGGGTGACTTGTACGCGTAGCCCGTCGCGTGCACCACCCGCATGCGCCACATCAGACCTCGCCCTCCTCGATGACCAGTGCGCCGTTGCGGCCCGCGTCACTCCAGGCCACCCACGGGGCGGAGTGAAAGTACTGCAGCGACAACGCGTCTCCAACATCGCTGCAGAGCTGCTGCAAGCCGGCGAGCCGTTCCTCGAGAGATTCCAGCAGCACTCCGGGCCGGAGGAACTCCAGCTCACTGCGGGCGCGTCCGAGCAGCCGCTGCGCCTCCGCCGTCGCCCCCACCCGGTTGTGCGGCCGATTGAGCAGTTCGTCGATGCTGTGCTCGGCCAGCTTCAGCGAGTAGAAGATCGAGCGGGGAAACAGGCGGTCGAGCAGCATGAACTCGACGACCCGATTGGCGTCGAGCACACCGCGATAGGTCCGCAGGTAGGTGTCGTGCGCGCCGGCCGATCGCAGCACGGTGACCCAGGCCGGTGACGACGCACTGTCGCCGACCCGGGAGAGCAACAGCCGCACCGTCATGTCGACCCGCTCGATGGCGCGGCCAAGCACCATGAACCGGTAGCCGTCGTCGCGGCTCAGTGTCGAGTCCGCCAGCCCGGCGAACATCGCGGCGCGTCCTTCGACGAAAGACAGAAATTCGTGCGGGCCAAGACGTTTGGCGGCGCGCTCACGTTCGGCCAGCGCGTTGTAGGTGGTGTTGAGGCACTCCCACATCTCGGTGGACGTCACTTCCCGCGCGCTGCGGGCATTCTCCCGCGCGGACGAGATCGAGTCGACGATGGAGTTGCCACCCTTGGTATCGCGCCGGAACGCCACCAGGTCGGTCAGCGACCACACATCCAGCGACGTGTCGGGCGGATCGATGCCCAGCACCCGCAGCAGCACTCGAGATGTCTGATCGGGATCGACGCTGGAGTCCTCGAGCAGCTGGTGCACCGTCACGTCGAGGATGCGGGCGGTGTCGTCGGCCCGCTCCACGTAACGGCCGATCCAGTACAGCGATTCGGCGTTACGCGCCAGCATTAGTCCGTCGCCCCCTGTTGCTGCTGCTGAGTCTTTCGCTGACTCTGCGACTGCCGCATGCTCCCCGACTGCTGTTGTTGCTGCTGCTGGTTGGACGACAGCTCGGGCCCCTTCTCCGCCGACGGTGCCTTCGGCCCCTTGGGCAGCGACCGGACGATCTCGGCGGCACCCAGCTCACGGTCGGCCACCGACGCCCGCGGCGCGAGCACCCAGGTGTCCTTGGAGCCGCCGCCCTGGCTGGAGTTCACCACCAGCGATCCCTCCGGCAGCGCCACCCGCGTCAGCCCGCCGGGCAGCACCCACACATTGTCGCCGTCGTTGACCGCGAACGGCCGTAGGTCGACGTGCCGCGGCGCCAGTTGGTCGTCGATCTGGGTCGGCACAGTGGACAGCTGCACGATCGGCTGCGCGATCCAACCGCGCGGGTCATTTCGGATTTTCTTGGAGATGGTGGCCAGTTCCTTCGCGGAGGCGTCCGGCCCGAACACGATCCCGTAGCCGCCGGACCCCTCGACGGGTTTGATGACCAGCTCGGCGATCCGGTCGAGCACCTCTTCGCGCTCGTCGTCCAGCCAGCAGCGGAACGTGTCGACGTTGGCCAGCAGCGGTTTCTCGCCGAGGTAGTACTCGATGATCGTCGGCACATACGTGTAGACCAGCTTGTCGTCGCCGACGCCGTTGCCGACGGCGCTGGAGATCACGACGTTGCCGGCTCGTGCCGCATTGAGCAGGCCGGCGACGCCGAGCACCGAGTCGGGCCTGAACTGCATGGGGTCGAGATAGATGTCGTCGATGCGCCGGTAGATGACGTCGACCTGGCGCTCGCCTTCGGTCGTGCGCATGTACACCTGGTTGTCGCGACAGAACAGGTCGCGGCCCTCCACCAGCTCGACGCCCATCTGCCGGGCCAGCAGCGAATGCTCGAAGTAGGCCGAGTTGTAGACACCCGGCGTCAGCACCACCACGGTCGGGTCGGCCTCGTTGGTGGCCGCCGAGTTGCGCAGCGCCCGCAGCAGGTGCGACGAGTAGTCGCCGACCGCGCGGACCCGGTGGGTGGCGAAGAGGTTGGGGAAGACGCGGGCCATCGTGCGCCGGTTCTCCATCACATACGACACGCCCGACGGCGACCGCAGGTTGTCCTCCAGGACCCGGAAGCTGCCCTGCGCGTCCCGGACCAGGTCGATGCCCGCGACGTGGATGCGCACCCCATTGGGCGGATTGATGCCAACGGCTTCGCGGTGAAAATGCTCGCAGGAGGTGATCAGCCGGCGCGGGATTACGCCGTCACGCAGGATCTCCTGGTCGCCGTAGATGTCGCTGAGGTACATCTCGAGCGCCTTGACCCGCTGGGTGATGCCGCGCTCGAGTCGGGTCCATTCGGCGGCCGAGATCACCCGGGGCACCAGGTCCAACGGGAAGGGGCGTTCCTGGCCGGACAACGAGAACGTGATGCCCTGATCGACGAAGGCCCGGCCGAGCGCCTCGGCCCGCGCTTCGAGTTCGGAGGCGTCCGAGGGAGCAAGCTCGGCGTAGATGCCCTTGTACGGTCCGCGGACATTGCCCTGTCCGTCGAACATCTCGTCGAACGCCTTGGAATACGAGCCCTGCGAATTGTAGCCGCCGAAGATCGGCTCGTAATGTTTGCGGTGGTTGTTGCGCGACAGTCGTCCGGGTTCGGTGGGCAGGGTTCGGAGGCTCACCTCTGTCATGCTGCACCACGATGGCCGTTTCGGCAGGCCAGTGGGCTCCGCTTTGGGCGATTCGCGGCCTGGCTGGTAGCCTGAACAGTCGCTGCCCGGCCAGTCGGGCGCCCATTCCAAGCCAACCGAGATTTACGAAGGAACTACCGCGTGGCCAACATCAAGTCGCAGGAAAAGCGCATCCGCACCAACGAGCGCGCTCGACTGCGTAATCAGTCGGTGAAGTCGGCGCTTCGCACGGCTATCCGCGCGTTCCGTGAGGCCGTCGACGCCGGCGACAAGGAAAAGGCCGCCGCGTTGCTGGTGCCGACCAGCCGCCGGCTGGACAAGGCCGCCAGCAAGGGCGTCATCCACAAGAACCAGGCCGCCAACAAGAAGTCGGCGCTGGCGCACGCCCTCAACAAGATCTGATCTCTCACCGGCCGTCGGCGACCAGTTCCGCCACCTTCCGGACGGTGGCTTCCAGTACATAATCGGCGTCCGCCGCCGCGCCTTTGACATCGGCATTCAGCGTCGCCACCAGCCGTATGGCCTGCGCCACCGAGTCGCGCGACCAGCGCCGCGACTGCTTCTGCGCCTTCTGCACCCGCCACGGCGGCATGCCCAACTCCGCTGCCATCCGATAGGGGTCGCCGGACAGTGGCCCGACCCGGGCGATCGAATGCACCGCTTCGGCCAGTGCGTCCGCGACGAGCACGTGCGGCACGCCGCGCATCATCGCCCACCGCAGCGCCTCCGCCGAGCCGACCACATCGCCGACGACGGCCTTGTCGGCGATCTCGAAGCCGGACACTTCGGCCTTTCCGCTGTGATAGCGCCGCACCGCCGCGGCGTTCACCTTGCCGTCGGTGTCGGCGACGAGCTGCGAGCACGCCGATGCCAGTTCCCGGATGTCGGAGCCGACGGCCTCGACCATCGCGGTGATCGTGTCGTCGGTGACCTTGACCCGCAACGTATGGAACTCGCCGCGAACGAAGTCGGCCCGCTCGGCGGCCTACGTGATGCGCTCGCACGGGTGCACGTGGGCGCCGAGGTCGCGCAGCTGACCGGCCAGGGCCTTGGCTCGTCCGCCGCCGGAGTGCACGACGACCAGCATCGTCCCGGGGGGCAGGTCCGCCGCGGCACCGGCGATCAGTGCGACCGCGTCTTTCCCTGCCTCGGCGGCCGCTTCGAGAACGACCACCCGCTCGTCGGCGAACAGCGACGGGCTCAACAGTTCGGCGAGTTCGTTGGTGCTCACCTCGCCGGCCCGCATCCGATTCACCGGCACATCGTCGTTGCCGGCCTGCGAGCGCGCGGTGCGCAGCACCTCAGCAACGGCGCGCTCGACGAGAAGTTCCTCGTCTCCCTGCACCAGGTGCAGTCCCGGAACTTGTTGACTCACGTCACGATCGTGTCATGAATGCCCGACAGGCCCACGCGTACCGTCAGTGACATGACGATGTCGGGCGAGCTCAGCGCGGTGAGGGAGACCCTGGGCCGCAGCCTCTTCGGCCTGGTTGCGGGGCCGGAGGGCCCGACGAACCGGGCCCGGATCCACGAGGCGCCCGGACCTCGCTGGTTCGCCGACGACCGGCCGATCCGGCGCGTGCACGGGGACGCATCCATGTTCGTCGGCGGCCTGCGGGCACTGCTGCTGCAGTCGTTGCACCCGCTGGCCATGGCCGGAGTCGCGGGCCACTCGGACTATCGCGGCGACCCGTGGGGACGGCTGCAGCGGACCAGCACATTCCTGGCGGTCACCACCTACGGACCGGCCGCCGACGCCCAACGGGCGGTCGACCGGGTCCGCGGGATCCACCAGCAGGTGCGTGGGGTCGCCCCGGACGGTAGGCCGTACCACGCGACCGACCCGCACCTGCTGGAGTGGGTGCACATCGCCGAGGTGGACAGCTTCCTGCTGGCCCACCA
>JAOPWF010000139.1 GCA_025965815.1 Mycobacterium sp. | reverse complement strand
TGCCCGCCGCGATCTTCTTGCCGAGCATCGCGGTCAGCAGGTCGCCGCCGCCGTCGTAGGTGACGTAGTTCACGTTGCGCGGATCGACGCCGACGGCCTTGGCGATCTCCATCGGAAACAGGTGGTCGGGCCCACCCGGCGAAGACCCGCCCCCGATCGTTACCTTGGCGGGGTCGGCCTTCCAGGCGGCGACCAGATCCTGCACCGTCCGATATGGCGAATCCGCGGGCACGAGAATGGCTTCCTGCTCGGAGACGATGCGCGCCAGCGCGGTCGCGTCGGACGCGCGGGCCGCGGATTTGTTGGTGTAGGTCGCACCGACCACCCCGAGCCCCATCATCATCATCAGGTTTTCGTTGCCTTTTTCGTTCATCAGCCGGGCCATCGCCACCGTGCCGCCGGCACCGATGACGTTGAACACCTCGACCCGCCCGGTGATCTTCTGGTCCTCGATGATCTTCACGGCGGCGCGGGCCGTGAGGTCATAACCGCTGCCGGGGCTGTTCGGCACCATCATCTGCAATCGCTGCAGTACCGATGACCCGTCGCCCCCCTTGGCGCCGCAGGACGTCAGCAGCAGCGCCGCGATCATGGCAACGACGATCCCGGTGATTACTTGGCGCCCGCCTGGTCTAAGTTCGACCCGTTTCACAGTCGTCTCCTTCGTTGGATGTGATGGTCAGCAATACTGAACCGCATAGTGATCTACGTCACTGATTAGGACGCAAAGGAAGTAGTGGTCATTGAGAACATGAGCCGCCGATGGAGTTCGGTGGTGCCCAGCGGACGCAGCTTGGCCGGCCAGTTCTTAGTCTTTCAGGTGCTGGTGGTGGCCGTGGTGCTGCTCGCGGTGGCCGCCGTCTCGGTCGCGCAGTCCACCAGGGAGTTCCGTGACGTCCGTGGTCAGCGGATGATCGCCGTCGCCGAGAACCTGGCATCGACACCGATTGTCCGCGACCGCTACGCCGATCCGTTCGCGGGCGAGATGCTGGCGCCCGAGGTGGATCGCGCGGTGGCGTTGTCGGGTGCCGGGCTGGCCGAGATCATCGCGCCCGACGGCACGGTGCGCGCATCGTCGGACCCCTCGCGCATCGGCCGGCACATGGACCTCGGCGTCAGCAGGGCGGATGAGGGTCGGGCGTGGTTCGGTGACGACGACAGCGGCGGTGTGCACACGCTGATGGGACAGGTGCCGATCCTGGCCACCTCCGGTGAGGTGCTGGCCATCGCGTCGGTCAGCGAACGCTATCCGTCGGTGTGGGAGCTGCTCAGCGGCGCCGGGGAGCGGCTGCTGTTCTATCTCGGGCTCGGCGCGGCGCTCGGCCTGCTCACGTCGTGGCTGTTGTCCCGGCGGATCAAACGGCATACCCGCGGGCTGGAGATCGCCGAGATCGCCAGCCTTGCCGATCACCGGGAAGCGTTGCTGCACAGCATTCGTGAAGGTGTGGTGGCGGTGAACAACGAGGGAGACATCACCCTGCTCAACGACAGTGCACAGGACCTGCTCGGTGTCACCGGCGCTGCCGTGGGCCGCCGGGTGGACAGTGTCGGCCTGGATCCGGCGGTGGTGGAGTTCCTGCTGTCCGGTGACGACGGTCGCGATGTCGTGATCGCGACGCGCACCAGGGTGCTGGCGCTGAATCGGCGGGCGGCGACCAGTCAGGGTCAGCGCATCGGGACGGTGACCACGATGCGCGACAGCACCGAACTGGCGTCGATGCAGGGTCAGCTGTCGTCGCACAAGAGCGTCACCGACACGTTGCGCGCGCAGACCCACGAGTTCGCCAACCAGTTGCACACCATCTCCGGCCTGGTTCAGCTCGGCGAGTACGACTCGGTGCACGACTTCGTCGGTACGCTGACCCGCCGCCGCGCCGAGATCAGTGACGCTGTGACGCAACGCATTTCCGATCCCGCCGTCGCCGCACTGCTGATAGCGAAGACCTCGCTGGCCGCGGAGAGCGGGGTGGCACTGGAGCTCACGGCGCGCTCGCATCTGGCCGCACTCGATCCGGCACTGGCGACCGACGTGATCACCCTGCTGGGCAACCTGATCGACAACGCGGTCGACGTGTCCGAGGGCTCCGCCTCGAGTGGCGGGCCGGCCCGGGTCACGGTGGGCATCGACGACTCGGACGGACTGACGATCTCGGTCGCCGATTCCGGGCCCGGGGTGCCGGAGCACCTGCGCGAGTCCATCTTCGCCCGCGGCGTCACCTCCAAACCCGATGTGCCGGGCGGACGCGGGATCGGCCTGGCCCTGGTCCGGCTGGTCAGCGCGCAGCACGGCGGAGCGGTCGAGGTGACCGACGGACCGGCGGGCGGCGCGCTCTTCCGGGTGCGGCTGCCGCAGTCGCGGTCAGCGGTGCCAGCCGCCGCCGTCGTGACCGGGCGGGCGCCTGATGCGTGACGTCCTGGTCGTCGACGACGACTTCATGGTCGCCGAGATCCACCGTCGGTTCGTCGAACGTGTCGAGGGCTTCCGCGCGGTGGGTGTCGCCCGGACCGGCGCCGAGGCGCTGACCGCCGTACGTCAGATGAAGCCGGACCTGATCCTCCTCGATGTATACCTCCCCGACATGACGGGCCTGCAGGTGCTGCACCAGTTGAGGTCCGAGGGCGATCCGGTCGGTGTCATCATGATCACCGCCGCGCGCGAACTGGATACCGTCAGTGGCGCCCTGGACGGCGGGGCGGCCGACTACCTGATCAAGCCGTTCGAGTTTCCGCAGCTGCGGGCCAAGCTGGAATCGTTCGCGGCGCGCGCCCTCACCCTGGAATCCGATGGCGGCGCGGACTAGTCGCTGATCGACACGCTCTTCGGCGGTCCGGCCGCCGGTCCTGTCGCGACGGTGCTGCCCAAGGGACTCGGCGCCGAGACCGGGCGCCTGGTGCTGGAAGCCGTCCGCACCGCAGGCGAGGTGTCGGCGGCCGAGTGCGCGGATCTGGTCGGCATCTCCCGGGTCAGCGCCCGGCGCTACCTCGAGCACTACCTCGGCGCCGGTGCGCTCGTCATCCGGCTGCAGTACGGCCGCGCGGGCAGGCCCGAGCGGCGATACCGCCCCGCCGGTTAGTGCGCGACTACCACCCGCCCTTGAGGCGTGCCCGATACGACCGCCCGTCGGGATCGTAGATGACCCGGTAGGCGGGCACCGCCCACAGTCGGGTCAGCAGCCCGAGCCGTTCTGGTTGGTGCGGCCGCAGCCGTCCCGGAGGTCGAGCGCCGTTGCGGCCGGAGGCGTGCCAGCCCTCCAGCTCCTGCGCCGATGCGTTGATCGCGTCGACCGCGGTGACCGATCGACCAGACCATCGTCGTCGCCACCGTCGGCCGCACGATGGAGATGCTCTCGCATCAGCCGCAGGCGCAGGTCGCGGGCGTACACCCGGGCGCCGTCACCTTGGCCGGCCGGGTCCCGCGGCTCGCGGTGGTCCTTCGTCTCATCCATTACCGCGCAAGACAATTCGCTGTCATGAGTCCACGAGCGGCGGTTCAGGTTGGCGCTGCCGACGCAGGCCCAGACGTCGTCGACGACGGCGAGCTCGGCGTGCACGTAGACCGGCGTGCCCTCGTGGTTCTCCATGTCGAAGACGTGCACCCGCTCCGGGCTGGAGCGCATACACAAGTTCAGGGCCTGCTGGCGGCCAACCAGATTGGGCCGGAACGCAAGCCCGCCGTCGACATCGGGGGTAACGGGGGACAACGGCGATCAGGTGTAGCTGGGGATTGTCGCGTAGGGCGCCGGCGAACAATTTGGCAACCTCGGCCGACCACCGGTACTGGTCCTCCACGTAGATCAGGCGCCTGGCCCGACTGACCGCCTCCTCGTAGCCGCGCGCCACGTTGCGTTCACCGTCCGGCGCGAAGTCGCAGGTGAAACGGGCGTCGGGATAGGTCCTCAGCACCTGCACGACATACGGACCGCACGCCGGTGGATCCGGCGGCTGCTCCGGCAGCCGGCCGGGGGACAGATCCGCGCCGCGCGGCCGGTCCCGGATCCACGCGATGGGCGAGTGGACGTCGAGCGGCGTCGACTCGGTCCAGCGTTCCCGGAACGTGAGTTCCAGGGTGCCACCACAGGTCCGTGGATCTGCAATTGCGCGTCATGCCACGGCGGGGTGTCGCCGTAGCGGGCGGACATCTGTACGGCCTGCGGTCCGCGCGGTGCGACTCGTCGTCCCGGCGGGAGTGACACAGATCAATGCCGCCGGCGAAGGCGACGTCACGCCCCGGTGCCCCGGGGTGCCGGATGACAACCAGCTTCTGGTGATGTGAACCGCCAAGGCGGACTCGCGATCGAGCAGCACCTCGCCGCCGGCCCGCTCGATGGCGTCGCCGAGATGCTGATCCTCCACCTCGGTGACCAGGCGGTGAAAGTACGTCGCGCCGTGGACGAGCGGTTCAGGTTGCCGGCGCACCAGGCGGGCAGTTCGGTGGCGGGTTACCGCGCTCCTCGGTGGTGAGGAACCAGTCCTCGATCTCCGCCATGCGCACCCCCTCGCTGTTTCAGTGCACTGCGGAGATCATGTCAGAGAACGGCCGGCCTCCGACGGCGACGACGTCCGCCGCCGATGGGCTATCGCGAACACGGTCCAGGACGCGAAGACGGTCAGCAAGGCCAGCGCGAGAACGAGGTTCGCGGCCCAGACCGGATACACCACACCCGTGAGGTAGTGATCGATAAAGCCGTCGGCCGCCATCGGCGCCATTCCGGCCCTTGGCCTGGCCCACCGCTCCAGCCACGTCAGCGGACACACGAAATCAATGAATTCGATCGCGACGCCCCAGATGACGACCGGGATGTGCAGCCAGATGGTCCGCGGCCAGCGCAGCGCCAGCCAGCCGCCGGTCACCATGTACGCGATGAACGCGAAATGGACAGCCGCGGTAAGCACTACAAGGATGGCGCACATCACATTCTTAAACTGACTCGCACTCGAGAAATTGCCGACGCAACGGTCACGATACCGAAACCGGTCGCCGTCCACCGGTTCGGCTGCCAAGCTCAGGTATGCACAAGTCCCGATTGGGTGCGCTGCTGTGCGCCGCCATGCTGCTGACCGCTTGCGTGGCACCGGGAAAGCTGCCCAGCGCCCCAGACGCCGGGCAGCATCCCAAGGCTGACGCGGTGATGAAGATCGTCCGCGACACCATGGCGCAGGCGCACCTCAAGTCCGCGCTGGTCCGGGTGACCATGGACGGCAAGGAGGTCGTCACCCAGGCCGTTGGTGACTCGATGACCGGGGTCCCGGCGACCACCGGCATGCACTTCCGCAATGGCGCGGTTGCCATCTCGTACATGTCGACGTTGCTGCTCAAACTCGTCGATGAGAAGAAGGTCAGCCTCGACGACAAGTTGTCCAAGTGGCGGCCCGACGTCCCGCATTCCGACCGGGTCAACCTGCGTCAACTCGCCCAAATGACCTCGGGTTACGTCGACTACGTCATCGGCAACACCGCGTTCAACGCGGCGTTCTATGTCGACCCGTTCCGGCAGTGGGAGCCCGAACAGCTACTCGGTTTCGCGACCTCCAAGCCGCTGTTCTATGAGCCCGGAACGAACTGGAACTATTCGCACACCAACTACGTCCTGCTCGGCACGGCGCTGGAGAAGGCGACCGGCGAGGACCTGCCGAAACTGTTGGAGGACAAGGTGCTCGGGCCGCTTGGCCTCACCAACACGGCCAACTCGACCACTCCGCAGATCCCGCAGCCCGTCCTGCACGCGTTCAGCTCGGAGCGCCGCGATTCCCTCAAGATCCCCAGCGGCACACCGTTTTACGAAGACTCCACCTATTGGAATCCATCCTGGACGCTCGCCCGGGGGGCGATACAGACGACCAACATCTACGACATGGAGGCCACCGCTGTGGGCATCGGGTCCGGGAAGTTGCTGTCGCAGGAGTCGTACAAGGCGATGGTGTCCACGGATCTGCGCGGCAAGACCACCGAACTACCCGGCTGCCCGACCTGCCATCCGCAGACCCTGCAGTACACCTACGGACTCGGCCTTGTCATCTCCGGTAGCTGGCTGCTACAGAACCCGCTGTTCGCCGGCGAAGCCGGCGTGGAGGCCTACCTGCCGTCGCAGAAGATCGCCATCGCCGTGGCCGTCTCCTACCGGCCCGAGGCGTTCGACGACCAGGGCAACTACCCCAACTCGGCGCAGACGCTGTTCCAGCGGATCGGCGCCGAACTGGCTCCGGGCGACGCGCCGCCGGTAACAACGGCAAAATAGCGGCGGGAACCGGTTCCGCAGACGGCCGGTTCACGGAAAGGACACCGTGGCGCCGAAGGTGCTGTTCATCTACAACGACCCGACCGCACCCGAAGCCCTACTCGGGGAGGCGTTCACCGAGCAGGGCTTCGACGTCGACACATTCGAGGTGGTGCCGGTCGACCGGGCCGACGATCCGGTATTGGATGTGATCTTCCCCGAGCCGACCGATTACGACGTCATCGTGCCGCTCGGCTCCCGGTGGGCGGTGTACGACGACGCGCTGCGGGGCAGCTGGGTCGGTTCGGAGATGCAGATGATGCTCGACGCGCAGGCCGCAGGCGTGCCCGCGCTCGGCGTCTGCTTCGGCGGCCAGTTGCTGGCACAGGCCCACGGCGGAATCGTCACGCGCTCAACCACACCCGAGATCGGGTGGTATCAGATCGACAGCGACGACCGCGACCTGATCCCGTCGGGCCCCTGGTTCGAGTGGCATTTCGACCGCTGGACGCCGCCGCCGGCCGCGACGGAGATCGCGCGAAACGGCAAGGCGTCGCAGGCTTTCGTGCTCGGCCGCACCCTCGCGCTGCAGTTCCATCCGGAACTGGACACCCCGCTGCTCGAGCTGTGGCTCTCCGGCGATGAGCACACCACCGCTCTCGGCGTGGATCCCGACGAATTACGCGCCCGCACAATGGAATTGCAGGACAACGCCGCATTGCGGATCCGTGCGCTCGTCAACGCCTTCCTCGACAGGGTGGCCCGACGACCCGTTCCGACGGACCGCTGAGCCGGGTTACGACTGCGCGTGGCCCAGCTCGTGGGCCAACGTCTCCTCGACGGTCGGATGCCGGAACCGGTGCCCCAGCGCCGCCAACTTCGTCGGCATCACCCGCTGGTCGGCCTCGGCGAGTTCGCGGGCACCCTGAGCGCCCAACAGCACCCGGGGGCCGATGGACGGCACCGGCAGCACCGACGGGCGGTGGACGACGTGCGCGAGCGCCGTGGTGTATTCGGAGTTGCGCGCCGGTCGCGGGCCGACTGCGTTGACCGGTCCGGCCAGTCGGCCGTCATACAGCGCGCGGTATCAGACATCCACCAGGTCGTCCAGGCCGATCCAGGACAGCCCCTGCCTGCCGCTGCCAAGCCGGCCGCCCAGCCCGGCGAGGAACAGTGGCGCATCAGTTTGAGCGTGCCGCCGCGGGCCGACTGCACGATGCCGGTCCGGACGGTGGCGACGCGCAGACCGGCGTCGGCCGCCGGTGCGGTCGCGGCCTCCCAGTCGGCCACCACATCGGCGAGGAATCCGTCGCCGCGGACGCTGGCCTCGCAGAGCATCGCGTCACCGCGGTCGTAGCCGTAGAGACCGATGCCGAGGCGCTGACAAACGTCCGCGGTCCGTTCTCGGTGCCCGCCGCCGCCTCGGCGAGCCGGCGGGTCGGCTCGATGCGGCTGTCCCGGATGGCGGCCTTGTGCGCCGACGTGAATCGTCCCGCGATCGACGCGCCGGCCAGGTGGACGACGGCACCCACGCCGGACAGCAGATCGGCGGCCGGGCGGTCGGGGTCCCACTGACGTTCGTCCTTGGTGCCAGGGCGGCACCAGCCGCAGCATGGCGCCGGGGCGGGTGTGCCAGGCGAACACCTCGGCCAGCGGATGGTCGACGACGCTCTCGTACTCGA
>JAOPWF010000119.1 GCA_025965815.1 Mycobacterium sp. | reverse complement strand
CTTCTCATCGAGCAGCAGCCGCTCCAGTCGCTCGGGAACCCACAGCATCAGCGTGAGCCGCATGTAGGACGGCACCCGCCGGGCAAACCCGAAGGTCAGCACCGACGGGTCGAACGCCTTTGCGATCCAGCCCAAATCGGCGACGGACGCGCCACGCTCCAGCCACGACCGGCGCAGCCTGGCCCGCACGTCCTGAACCAAGAGCTCACGCAGCTGGGAGCGGATCCACCACAGATGACCGGAATCGACCTGCTGCAGGCGTTCCCAGACCTTTGGCTCGCTCAGCGAGTCCGACCCGGCCAGCTCGCGGCCCAGTTCCAGCCATTGCGGTGCGGCCCACGTCGGCGCGTGCACGCCGTTGGTGATCGACCCGATCGGCACCTCGCTGGGGTCAAACCCCGGCCACAGCTCGTTGAACATGCTCCTGCTGACCCGCCCGTGCAGCAGCGATACCCCGTTCGCCCGCTGCGCCAGTCGCAGACCCATGTGCGCCATGTTGAATTTCGACGGGTCGTCCTCGGCTCCCAGGGCGATGATGCGGTCCAGCGGCACGCCGGGCAGCAGGAGGGACGTCGCCCCGGACGGGCTGCCGGCGGTGCTGCCGAAGTAGCGCTTCACCATATCCACGGGAAACCGGTCGATACCCGCGGGAACCGGCGTGTGCGTGGTGAAAACCGTGCTGGAGCGCACCACGGTCAGGGCGGTGTCGAAATCCAGGTCCGAATCGGTCACCAGCTCGCGGATCCGCTCCACCCCGAGGAACCCCGCGTGCCCCTCGTTCATGTGGTACACCTCCGGCGCGGGCAGACCCTCGGGGGCGGTGTAGGCGCGGATAGCCCGGATACCGCCGATGCCGGCCAGGATCTCCTGCTTGATCCGGTGGTCCTGATCGCCGCCGTACAGCCGGTCGGTGACGCTGCGCAGGTCATGCTCGTTCTCGGGGATGTCGGAATCCAACAGCAGCAACGGGATTCGGCCGACCTGTGCGATCCACACCCGCGCCCGCAACTGGCTGGAGTCCGGCAGATCCAACTCCACCAGCACCGGGTCGCCCGCCGCGTCGGTCAGCAGCCGCAGTGGCAGGCCCTGCGGATCGAGCGACGGATAGTTCTCGTGCTGCCAGCCGTCGGCGGTCAGCGACTGACGGAAGTACCCGGAGCGGTAATACAGGCCGACCGCGATCAGGGGCAGGCCCAGGTCGGAGGCCGACTTCAGATGATCACCGGCCAGGATCCCCAGACCACCGGAGTAGTTGGGCAGCACCTCGGCAACGCCGAACTCCATCGAGAAGTACGCGATCCCCTCTGGCAGCTCCACGCCGTCGGCGGACTGCTGCTGGTACCACAACGGCCGGGTCAGGTAGTTGTTCAGGTCCGCGGCCAGTTCGTCGAGTCTGCTGAGGAACTCCTTGTCGACGGCCAGGGCGTCCAGCCGCTTGGGGTCCACGGCCCCCAGCAGCGCTACCGGGTCCTGCCCGGTCTCCAACCAAAGGTCCGGATCGATGGCCGCGAACAGGTCCTGCGTCGGCTTGTCCCACGACCAACGCAGGTTGATCGAGAGTTGATCCAGCGCAGCCAGTGGCTCGGGAAGATGGGATCGGACCGTGAACCGGCGGAGGGCTTTCACGCTGCCTTACCTTACTGACAAATCGTGTCTGCGCAGTATCGCTGCAATGACCGCTTTGGGTCCCCGTGATTGGGCCGGACACTACGGTGGGTATAGGTCGCAGTGGTCATACGTGGAGAGAGCGCGGAACACACCGCGGCCGTAGCGCCGCGCCGATTGAACGCCGCGCGGCGGGAGCGTCGCGCCAACGAACGGAGTGGTGGTGCCCGGTCGGATCGAGATCGACGACGTCAAACCCGTCGTCTCCTGTGGGGCGTTCCCCGCAAAGGCCGTCGTGGGTGAGGTAGTTCCGGTTCAGGCGACGGTGTGGCGTGAGGGTCACGACGCGGTGGCCGCCACGCTGGTCGTGCGTTACCTGGGATCGAAGTATCCGCAACTGTCCGAGGGACCACTGCGCCGCGTCCAGGCCGTCCCGTCGGATTCGACCGGCGATGTCCCGGCGGTGCCCCCCAGGGTCAAACCGCAGCTCATCGCGATGGCGCCGGGCAAGAAGCCCGACACGTATCACAGCCAGTTCATCCCCGACGCCGTCGGACTCTGGACGTTTCGGGTGGACGGTTGGGGTGACCCGATCACCACCTGGCGCCGCGGCATCATCGCCAAGCTCGACGCCGGGCAGGGCGAGGCCGAACTCTCCAACGATCTGCTGGTCGGCGCGCGACTGTTCGAGCGGGCCGCCACCGGGGTTCCGCGCAGTATGCGTGACCCGCTGCTGGCGGCGGCGGCCGCGTTACGCTCCCCTGGCGACCCGCTGACCCGGGCCAGCGCGGCGCTGCGCCCGGAGGTCACCGAGCTGCTGGCGATGTATCCGCTGCGCGAATTGCTCAGCCGCGGCGACCAGTTCGGCGTATGGGTGGACCGCCCGGTAGCCCGCTTCGGGTCGTGGTACGAGCTGTTCCCGCGCTCCACCGGCGGCTGGAACGACGAGGGTCAACCGGTGCATGGCACCTTCGCGACCGCCGCCGAGGGACTGCCCCGGATCGCCAGGATGGGCTTCGACGTGGTGTACCTGCCGCCGATCCACCCGATCGGCAGGGTGCACCGTAAGGGCCGCAACAACACCGTCACCGCGCAGCCGGGCGACGTCGGCTCGCCGTGGGCGATCGGCAGCGACGAGGGTGGCCACGACGCGGTGATTCCGGACCTCGGCACCATCGACGACTTCGACGCCTTCGTCACCGCCGTGCGCGACCAGGGCATGGAAGTGGCTCTCGACCTGGCGCTGCAGTGCGCACCGGATCACCCGTGGGCCAAGGAGCATCGCGAGTGGTTCACCGAACTGCCCGACGGGACCATCGCCTACGCGGAGAACCCGCCGAAGAAGTACCAGGACATCTATCCGCTCAACTTCGACAACGATCCCGCCGGTCTGTACGACGAGGTACTGCGGGTGGCGAAGTTCTGGATTGACCACGGCGTGAAGATCTTCCGCGTCGACAACCCGCACACCAAGCCACCCGACTTCTGGGCCTGGCTGATCGGGCAGATTAAGTCCTACGACCCCGACATCCTGTTCCTGTCCGAGGCCTTCACCCGGCCGGCCCGCCTCTACGGCCTGGCCAAGCTTGGCTTCACCCAGTCCTACACCTACTTCACCTGGCGGACGGCGAAGTGGGAGCTGATCGAATTCGGCGAACAGATCGCCGAACACGCCGACTGCGCCCGGCCGAACCTGTTCGTCAACACCCCGGACATCCTGCACGAAAGCCTGCAGCACGGCGGACCGGGCATGTTCGCCATCCGGGCCGCGCTGGCGGCCACGATGGCTCCGGCCTGGGGCCTGTACTCCGGCTACGAACTCTTCGAGCACGAGGCGGTGCGCGAGGGCAGCGAGGAGTACCTGAACTCGGAGAAGTACGAGCTGCGTCCGCGGGACTTCGAGGCGGCGCTGGCCGACGGGCAATCGTTGGAGCCGTTCGTAACCCGGCTCAATGAGATCCGCCGGCTGCATCCCGCCCTGCGTGAGTTGCGCACCATCAAGTTCCACACCATCGACAACGACGCGCTGCTCGCCTACAGCAAGTTCGACCCGATCAGCGGCGACACCGTGCTGGTGGTGGTGACCCTCAACGCGTTCGGCCCCGAAGAGGCGACCCTCTGGTTGGACATGGCGGCATTGGGAATGGAAAGGTACGACCGCTTCTGGGTCCGAGACGAGGTCACCGGTGAGGAATACCAGTGGGGCCAATCGAATTACGTCCGCATCGACCCCGCCAGGGCAGTCGCCCATATTGTCAACATGCCGCTAATCCCATACGAAAAGCGATCAACCCTGCTGCGCGGGGAATGAGAGGAACGTGACGAAACCATGACACGAACCGATCAAGTGACCAGCACTCACCTGAAGCCCGATCCCACGGATCTGGCGCGGCTGGTCTCCGGAACACACCACAACCCGCACTCCGTCCTGGGTGCCCATGAGTACGGCGACCACACCGTGGTCCGCGCGTTCCGCCCGCACGCCGTCGACGTCGCGGCGCTGGTGGGTGGCGAACGCTTCCCGATGGAGCACGTCGACTCCGGACTGTTCGCGGTGGCGTTGCCGTTCACCAACCTCATCGACTATCGGCTCAAGGTGAGTTACCGCGGCGAGGGCGATGCGTTGGATGTACACACCGTCGCCGACCCGTACCGCTTCCTGCCCACGCTGGGCGAAGTGGATCTGCACCTGTTCGCCGAGGGCCGCCACGAGCGGCTCTGGGAGATCCTCGGTGCTCATCCGCGTTCGTTCACCACCGCCGACGGCGTGGTAGAGGGGGTGTCGTTCGCGGTGTGGGCGCCCAACGCCAAGGGCGTCAGCCTGATCGCCGAATTCAACGGCTGGAACGGCAACGAGGCACCGATGCGGGTGCTCGGCTCATCGGGTGTCTGGGAGTTGTTCTGG
>JAOPWF010000110.1 GCA_025965815.1 Mycobacterium sp. | reverse complement strand
ATCGCCCACTGGGCATGCAGGTCGTCGAGTTGGGCGTAGAGCCGGTCAAACCGTTCCAGACTGCGGCCGACCAGAGCGGCGTCGGCCTCGTACTCGTCGCCCTCACTCATCGCCGCCGCCTTCCTTGGGCAGTTCGATGCGGCGACCACGCGATGCCGAAACCGTCACGGCCGGTACAGGTTTGCGGTTCGCCGACGCCGCGGTGGGATCGTCGGCGACCGCGGTCTCACGGCGCGCGACCTCACCCCGTACGGCCGCAGAATTCGGTTCCGGCGGCACATAGACGCTCTTGTCGGGTTCCTTGACGGGCCGGGTACCGCCGCTGCCCCCCGCACCCATGGCACCGGGCATCATCATCGGCATCCCGCCACCCATACCGGCCCCGGCCGCGGCCCCGGGAACGTCGGCGGCTGTGACGGTTTGCCCGACGAGCGGGGCCGGGGTGACCGCGGGCGCACCCATCGCGCCGCTCGCCGGCGGAAGCGTGGAAGGCGCCGCAGCGGGCGTGGTGTCCCCGCCACCACCGCTATCACCGGTTGCGCCGAGATCTCCGAGGCCCGTATCGGGGATCGACGTGCCCACACCGGTGGCATCTGGTGCGTGCATCGCGGTCGTGAGTCCCTGCACACCCTGCATTGCCCCGGAGGCCAGCGACTGCACCTGCTGGCCTATCTGCTGCGGGATGCTCGCCGCCAGACCCACCACGCCGCCCAGCATCGCGGGGACCATCGAGGCGATCATCGGGATCATCTGACTGGCCGGGTCCCCTGCGGGGTTACCCTCCTGGCCCAGACCAGCAGCGGCCGGGTCAGCGGTGGGGTCCGTCGGGTCGCCCGCCAGGGCGTCGCCACCATCGGCGGCCGAGGTGCTGCCGCCACCACCGGCAGCACGGTGTGTGTCTGGCTGGCCGCTTCCGTGGTCGGGCGCGGCGTCGTGGGCAGCCGGTGCGGGCGCCGAGCTGCTCACAATGGGCACGACCGCAGGTGGGGGCGGCGGTGCGGCGGGTAGCTCACCGAGGTGATAACCGGCGGTGGCCACCCCGGCCCGGTTTTGCAGGGCGACGATGTCGCCCTGGACCTTCGCCACGACACCGGAGTAGATGCCGCCGTGACGAGCATTGAGCGCCTGCGCGTTGGCGTACTCCTGGCGTTTGTCCGCGAATTCAGTCGTGGTGGGGGTGTCCTGCTTGGCCTTCTGGAACCGTTCCTTATGCCCCTGCGCGGCCTGGCCCACCGTGGTGGCGTGCTCGGCCATGGCGTCGGACCACCCGCCGAAGCGGCCCAGAGCGGCTGCGATCCGCGGACCCGCCTGCCCGGTGAGCGCCTCCGATACCAGCGACTGAGCGTTGCGTGCGGCGCTCGCCGACCCGCGGAACGCGGTGGCGTAGGTGTCACACCCTGTAACGAATCCGGCCCCCGAGCCGGCGTTCCCGGCTTCCATGATCGCCGCCGTCACCTCGCCATCACGGGGAACCGGCGGGGTGATCGGCACGAACGGGGCGACGAGGTCAGCGACGACCGCCGGTGTCGGGGCAGCAGTACTCACGCCGCCTGGGTCGCCGTGCAACCCGACCAGCGACGCGTTGCCGGCGTTCATGTCGGCATACGTGAGGCTGGCGGCGAGCACTGCCTGCGCCCCTGATTGGAGTACTGCAGCACCATCGGCGGCGCGCGAACCGAGCACGCCGGCATGCGCGGTAAGTCGGGCGGCAGCGCTGGTGGATACCTCGTCGGCGGCCAGCGGTGGGTGAATCAACGGGGCGGCGGCCAGCGCGGAAAGGTGCTCCGCGGCGATAGCCAACGACGCAGCGACGTCGTGCAGCCCCCCGATGTGCACATCCAGACTCACCGCGCCGTTCCCCTCCAGCCGTTAGAAGTCGATCGTGGCCGCGTAGGCGTCCACTTGTGTTTCGGTGGGCAGCGGAAGATCGACCTGGAACCGATTGTGTTCCATTTCCAATCTCAGTGCGAGCTGCGACTGCAGGTAGGCCAGAGTGTTGAGCCGCACGATCTGGTTGGCCAGCTCCGCGTCGGTCAACTCCATCGCCGGCGGCTCCAGCTGCACCCCCAGGGTGTCGCCGCGGCGGCCGACCGTCACGATGACCGACGAGTCTCGGCTCGCTGCCTCGAACATTGCTTGGCCCTAATCGGTTCTAATGGTCAAAGACGCAGCCCGGACGGCTTCAGTTTCCTCCATCGTGGTTGCCCCGCCCCGCAGCTGATCGGCCATCGCCCGGTGGCGTTGTTCCTCGTGCTTGAGAGCCGCTTCGCGGGCGTTGACTGCGTCGACTGTCGCGCGGCGAGCCTGATGAAACAGCGGACCCCACGACCGCGCCGCGGCCAGCGTCCTTTCGTGATCCTGTCGCGCTGTCACGCAGGCCTCGGCGGCCTGATCATGTGCGATCGCCCACTCACGCAGTTTGTGGGGCGGGACTTGGGTGATGTCGCCGGACACGGCCATGAGGTTACTCCTTGTGGTTGGGGTCGGTTGGTCACAGAGTGCCTGGTGGCGGGGGCTGAGCGGCTGCTGCCGGCGTTGCCACGGGCACCGGTGCGGGGGCCGGTGTGGGTGCTGTCGGGGGGTGTTCCCAGCCCAGGAAGTTCGGTCCGGTGCTGAGCTGGTCGATCGGTGAGACTTGGCCGTTGACCCACACTTTCCCACC
>JAOPWF010000083.1 GCA_025965815.1 Mycobacterium sp. | reverse complement strand
CCTGAACGCCTGAACGCCTGAACGCCGGTATGGTCGATGTTGGTCTGACTGTCGGCCGACGCCGCCCGTGCCGACTTGGGACGGGCGGCGTCTGGCCAACCGGTGGGCTCAGGAGATGCCGGACCTGGCGGTGTACCCTGCCTGTGCCGCGGCGCCTTGCGCTGACTCCTTCGCCGCCTGCGTCGTTGTCTGTGTAGCGTTGAGCCGTATCCCGCACCGCGGCCATCGCCTCGCGGGCCGTTCCCCCGAGGTCCTCGCGGAGATTTTGTGCCGACTCGGTGAGTGGCTGGGTCGATAACCTCCTCGCTGGGCGGCTTCTGACCATCGTGCAATTGCCGCTGCATCCACTCGAACCGTTCGTGTGCCTCGCGCACGTATCCCTCGCCGGGTTTGTTCAGGTCGATTTGGGTCGCCAACAGATGGCCCAGGTATTCCTTGTTCGGCTCGAAGGTGCGTGGTTCGGGCACACCGCTGTCGCCGACGATCTGCTCCGGTTCGCGGCCGTCGTGGCGACGCAACAGATCACCTGCCTGCTGTAGGTGCGCCAGGGCGCCATCGCGCTGTTCGCCAACGGCCAGGCGGGCTTCCACCTCAACGGGGAGTGGGAGATCAGCACCTTCCAGACCGCCAAGATCGCGGCCGCGCTGGGCGATCTGGTTTCCGACGTGGACCGCGAAGCGCTCACCGACGAGTTCGCCGATTACATGGCGGCGGTGTTCCGGGCGTCCGTGTGCACCGGCATCGCCGGCTGGCGCGACGACGACCTGGCCTTCATCGGCGACTGGGGCTTCGACCTCGGCGCCATCAAGATCCCGGTCTCGGTCTGGCAAGGTGCCGAGGACCGGATGGTGCCCTACGCCCACGGCCGCTGGCTGGCGAGCCGGTTGACCGGTGCCACCGTCCACCTCAACCCGACCGAGGGTCACCTGTCGCTGATGGTCAACGCGTTCGATGACATCGTCACCGAGCTGACCACGCACCTGGCCTGACGCGTTCCCGGCGCCGGCTGCGATGCCGGGCTCGACCAGTACCCTCCCTTGAGCCGAGTCGTGCCGTCAGGAGATCAACAGCCTGCTATCCGGGGGCCACCAGGTTCCAGATTTGGTTGGCGTTCTTCGCGCAGTCCCAGATCTGAAGCGGCGCCCCGTTGTTGGTGTTCCAGTCCCGCACATCGACGCACTTACCCGAGTTCGGATTCTTCAGGTTCGTGCCCTGGTACACCCACACCTGCGCCGGTCCCCCATTGCACCAGGCGAGTTGGACTTTCGCGCCGTTGTCCCGTGCGGCCCAGGCCACGTCCATGCACTTGTCCAGTGCCGCCTGCGAGCCGTTGGGCCCGGAGGTAAACGCCTGCGCGGGCGTGCCGTTGCAGTCCCAGAGCTGGAGCTGGGCGCCATCATTGGAGATCCCGCCGGGAACGTCGATGCATTTGTTGGCGTATCCGCGGAAGTTGTGGACGGCGGGCACGCTCCGAACGGTTTGGCGTTTTTCGACCACCGTACTCCGTGCCGCTGCAGGGCCCCCACCATGGAAGGTGACAACGAAGTGCGGGCACTGGCCACAGTTGAACACAGTCGCATTTCCCGGAACCCGGTCCGCGGTCGACCACAGGTACGCCCGGGGTTCATAGGCGCCGAGGGACCGGCTGTAGCTCGTCTCAGCGTCCCGGTTCGGATTGAAGCACAGTATCCGGGTTTGCTGATCGTACTGAGCATCCTGCGGCGGACAGGCGGCCAGCAACTCGTCGCGGGAACAGGAGGCACTCATGCAACCACCCGCTCCGGCGGAGCCATCCGCGCCGTCGGGCGCGATGGTGATCGACAGGGATACGGCGTTAACGTAACTGACGTCGTACCACGGAGCGAGGTTGTCATTGCGGTCGAAGTTGAATTCAGCCAAGCTCGCGGGCTGTTCGCCTTGAATACAGTGGTCGGCGTAGACACCGCAGTCCCCGACCAGGCAGTGGAACGTACTGCCGGACTCGCCGCCGCATCGTTGTCGGGCGAAGAACTTACCGCGCCAGTAGTCAGGGTTGCCGCTGTCCGGAATGGTCACCGAGGCGGATTGGCCGTCAGCGAGTATCGGCAGGCTGCCGAAGTTGTGGGAGCCGTCGGCATTCACGGTGCTGCCAATCCACAGCGTCTCGCCGGAGTTGTTGACGAAAGTTATCGTATGACTCTCGACCGCGTAAGCGCTCTGCGGCATCGTAGCGACGGCGAGCGAAGCCAACAACACGACAACCGCGAGTGTGGCCCGCTTGCCCGCGAAAATCTCGCCATAGCGACGAGCCGAGGTACGCCTGCGCAACATCTCCTCCTGAGTTACGTTATCGAGACCCGTGGCAACCACGTGGAAAATCCCGCCAATACACGCCGGCTGCGAGCCACCTCCGGGCACGAGCCGCGCTGTCCACAAGACGAGCCGGCGACGGCCGAGGTTCACGGCACACGTCAAGATCTTTCAGTTCCCCCATCGCGACGATCGAGCTGAACTCGGTTGAGCCGAGTACCGGTCGTCGAGTACGAGGGCTGCTCAGTGACGAACCGCTCCCGGCCGCGGTCGCGGGACGTCCACTGCGCGTCGACGATCGCGGAGGGAGGAAAGGTGGAGTGCCCGATGTAGCGGACCTTGCCGGCGCGGACGAGATCGGTGAGCGCGCCGAGGGTCTCGTCGAGGTCGACGGCCGGGTCGTAGCGGTGGATCTGGTAGAGGTCCTGATGCATGCTCGTCAGGCCGTGCCTCATGGACGGATGAGGACCTTCAAGGCTTCGCGCTGGCCCATCGCGCGGTAGCCCGTCGGGGTCTCGTCGAGACCGACGGTGTGATCGAAGACCCGGCCCGGCTGGACGGTGCCGTCGAGGATGTCGGGCATCAGTTCCTCGATGTATGCCCGGACCGGAGCGGGTCCGCCGGTGAGGGTGAGGTTGCGGCCGAACATGACCCGTCCGATCGGGGCTTCGTCGTACTGCGGGACACCGACCCGGCTGATCACCCCGCCGGCGCGGACGACGCCGAGCGCCTGCTCGTATGCGGGCAGGTGGCCCACGCATTCCAGGACGCTGTGAGCGCCGTCCCCGCCGGTCAGGTCCCGGACCTTCTCAATACCCTCCTCGCCGCGCTCGGCCACGACATCCGTCGCGCCGAACTCCCGGCCCAGATCGGTACGGCCCTTGTGGCGGCCCATGAGGATGATCCGCTCGGCGCCGAGACGCTTGGCGGCGAGCACGGCGAGCAGTCCGACGGCGCCGTCGCCGATCACGGTCACGCTTGTGCGCGGGTTCACGCCCGCCGTCACCGCGCAGTAATGCCCGGTGCCGCAGACGTCGGACAGCGTCAGCAACGACGGCAGCAGCGCGGAGTCCGCGGCGACGGGCAGTTTCACCAGCGTGCCCTGCGCCTGCGGCACCCCGGACCGCTTCGGCCTGCCCTCCGCCGATCCCGTCGGCGGCGAAGAACCCGCCGTGCCGGCACTGCGTCTGCAGGCTCGCACGGCAGAAGTCGCAGGTGTTGTCCGCCCACCCGAACGGCGCGACGACCAGGTCACCGCGCCGCAGGCCGGACACCTCGGAGCCGACCTCCTCGACGACACCGAGGAACTCGTGTCCCATCGGTCTGCCCTGCGGCGTGGCCGGCAGGTTGTGATATGGATGCAGGTCACTGCACAAACGCAGGCCAGCACCACCCGCACCACGGCGTCCGTGGGCTCTTGCGGTACTGGATCCGCCACGGTCTCCACGCGCACGTCCCCGGCGCCGTACATGAAAGCAGCTCGCATGAAATCGTCCGTCCCTTTCTCCGAGGAAGGCCCGCGACAACGGGCCGCGATGCTCACCAGACCAAGCCAACACGCGGATCGTCACGGGCGGAAGTGTCTGCCGTACCACGTGGTGACAGAACCCAGCAGCCGTCCGGCAGCGTCGTACCCATACCGTTCCAGGTAATGCCAGAACCTCCCAGGCGGGACCCGGGCCGTCGCAGGGTAAGTCCGTAGTGGCTGTGGTGCGGGACGAAACCGGGCCCGGTTCGAAACCGGGCCCGGTCAGGTCACGGCTCGGATCACAGGCCGGTTTCGGCTCGCAGCCGGCGGATCGCGGACGATACGCGAGCGGACGGAGCATGAGCAGTTCGGACGAGGCAGCGATGGCGTAGACGGACCCGCCAAGGCCGAGAGCATGGATCGCCGCTTCGAGCAGCGTGGACTTGCCGTTAGCTCCGGCACCGTATGCGAACGGCAGCAGTTGCTCGCGCACCGTACCAATCGCCGAGACGCCGAGTAGCCGCTG
>JAOPWF010000022.1 GCA_025965815.1 Mycobacterium sp. | reverse complement strand
TGCCCGCGCCGATGCCGCCGGAGGTGGCTAACCACGTCGCCGCGGTGGCACTCTTCGGAAAACCTTCGGATCAATTCATGCGAGAGTACGGCGCGCCACCTATCGCGATCGGCCCGCTGTATGCGGCCAAGACCATCGACTTATGCGCTCCCGGTGACACAATCTGTGATGGTACCGCCGGTGGCGGGCCCACCGTCGCGCACGCTCTGTATGGAGTGAATGGGATGGTCGGCCAGGCCGCAGCATTCGCCGCCAGTCGCCTCTAGCCAAGTTTCACCGTTGAGCACACCTCGGCGAAGGTGGCTTTCGCTGAAGGCGCAGTGACCGACGCCTCCGGTGCGTTGGTGGCCACCGCATGGAGCCCCTGCTCGTCTTCGACCTTGCCGCCCCTCGTACGTGAACTGTTGAGACCGGCCCGTCCCATTGCAGCAATTGGGATTGAACCGTTTGGCAGACTCCAGAGGAGCACAGCTCCTCGGCCTCAGCTGCCGCCAACGGCCGCCCAAGCTACCCGAGTTGCGGGTCGGTGGACTCCAGCGCGATCCGGGCACGCGCCAGTTCCGGCCACGCGTTGTTGGCGAGGAAGCGGCTGGCGGCGTCGATGAGGGCGGCCCGGGCGGATTGTCCGCGTAGTTCGAAGTCGTCGAGGGTGGCGCGCAGTTCGAACAGGGGCGCGCCTTGGCGGTGGGCAAGCTGGAGAGCGACGGCGAGGTCGGCTTGGCGCTCCTCAGGATCGGTGTGGGTGTGGGCGCGTTGCCGGCGTAGTTCGGCGTCGTAGAAGTGCATCCCGGTGTCTTCGGCCAGCTGCAGTGCGGTGTCCAGGCGGTGGCGGGCCTGCTCGGGTTCGCCGGCGGCGATCAACAGCCGCGCGAGGACGGCGTCGTAGAAGGTGATGTACATGAGTAGCCCGAACGTGCGCAAGGTGTCGAGGAGCCTGGTCATGGTCGCGATGTGCGCCGCGAGCGTGGTCGGGTCGACGTCGTCGGCGCCCAGCGATGCCAGGGCGCCGACACTGGCCTGGAGGGTGGCCCCGTGCCCCTGCCAAAAGTCGAAGCCGTGCCGCTCGGCCAGCTCGGAAAGCTCGGCGGCCAGTACCGCGGCACGGTCCAACTGGCTGGCTTCGATGCGCACCCAAACCTCAATAGAGCGCGTGTAGGCCAGGCTGAACGGGCCCTGGGGGAAGCCGAGCTCGTTGGCCCGGCGTGCCGCTTGCGCCAGCTCGTCCTCGGCGCAGGCCAGATCGCCGCGCACGAGGCTGCCCAGGGCCAGGTGCATGTACGCCGTCGCGATCGGGTCGTTGGGCAGAAACCACACCGCGTCAATCTGTTGCTGGTCTGCTGCGCCCCACCCCGCGGTGGCCGCCTCGAGGTGGGAGCCAGCGGCATCGAACTCGCCGCGCAGCCACGCCACCAACCCGAACGTCATCTCGATCACCGGGCGGAACCACTGCCGCCCCTGCTCGAGGCCCGCGCGCAGCAATTCGAGCACCCGGGCCATCCGGCGCAGGTCGGCGCGGGCGATGTAGTAGCCCAGCAGGGCGGCCAGCGTCGCGAACAGCTCATCGTCGTGCAGGTCGGTCCCGCCCAGCCGCAGGCACCGCTCGAAGTCGGCGGCGGCGGCGCGGCTTTGATAGCCCTCCGCGGCCACGCCGAGGAACCCCCGCTCCAAACGCAGGGTGATCTCGCGGCGGTCACGGTGTGGGCCGCACGTGTAGTGGTCTAGCTGCGCGAGGGCCTGGGTCAGGCAGCTGCGCGCCTCGGCCAGCGCGCCGCGACGCCGGGCGGCCGCCGATGCCTGCTGGTAGGCCGACGCCGCCTCGTCGAACCGCTTGGCCAGCTCGTAGTGGCCGGCGGCCAGGCGCCAGTCCGGTTCCCCGCCTACACCGCCGACAAGGGCGTCCGCGACCTTGGCGTGCAGCTCGCGGCACACACTCGGGGGTGCCAACTCGGCGGCGACCTCGCGCAGCAACTCGTGGCGAAACCGCCAATTGTCGGTTCCGCACGGCTCGAGCACCAGGGCATCCTCAAGCTCGTCGATGACGTCGTCGACCTCGTCGTCGCTCAGGTCGACCACCGAGCACAGCAGGCCGCGATCCATCTGCCGGCCGATGACTGCGGCCGCCTCCACCACCGGCACCACGTTTGCGCTCGCTCGTAGCCGGGCGAACAACGGCTCGTACAGCGCCTCGGGCACCCCGGTCTCGGTGAGCCCGGCGACAACTTGTTCGATGTAGAACGGCACCCCGTCGCAGCGGTCGACCACCAACGCCCGCTCATCCGCCGTCACCGTCGGATTCAGCGCGGTGATCAGTGCGTCGGTCTGCACGTCGGTCAACGGTGTCAGGTCGAACACCTTGACCGGCCAGCCGGCCGGCAGCCAGCCACCGGGGCGTCCGGTCACCGCCACCAGCAGCCGGCCCCCGGCGGCGCCGAGCAGCGCGCCGAGGACCTCGAGGGTGGAAGGATCGAACCAGTGCACATCCTCGGCGACCACCAACCCGACACCACCGCCCACACAGGCCAGCAGATAGTCCTGCACCGCCTGCGCGATCAGCTCATACAGTTTGCGGCCTTCAGCGGGCACCGGCTGATAGCCCGCCTCGGCGCCGATTCCCAGCACCGGCGCCAACAACGGCACCGTGGTCTCCGGATCCAGCGACCGGGCCCGCACCTCGGCCTCCAGCCGGCGAAGCCGCTCAGCTGAATCAATACTGCGGTCGATGCCGCAGCGGCGTTCGATCAGGGTGCGTATCGGATGCAGGCCGGCGTCGATGTGAAACGGTGAGCCGATCAACTCCAGCACTACCGCGCCGGAGGCTTCAACCAACTCGGCGGCGGCACCCGCCAGCCGGCTCTTCCCGATGCCGGGCTCACCGCGAAACACCACCCCCGGTGTGGTCAACGTGCCCGCCTGCGCGCGCGCCCAACTCTTCTGCAGCCGCCCCAGCTCGCGGCCGCGGCCCACCAGCGGACCCCGCCCGACCCTGGCCGGCTCGGCCCGCTCGCCGATCACCTGGTGGTGGGCGACCAGTCCATCCACTCCCTTGACCGAAGCCGGTGGCCGGGCCTGCAGGTCGAAGGCATCCCGGATCAGCGGCGCGATCGCCTCGGAAACCACGACCGTTCCCGGCGGCGCCAGTCCCGACACCCGTGCGGCCAGGTTGGCGGCCAACCCGTACACGTCATCCTGGGCGGTGTCCAGATACACCAGCCCACGGTGCACCCCCACCCGCGCATTGATCTCAATCCCGAAGCGGCGCTTCGCCTGCGCGCTGAGCCGCGCCACCTCGCGGGTGATCTCCAGCCCCGCCAACACGGCGCGGCGCACGTCGTTCTCATGCGCCCTCGGATACCCGAACACCGCCAGCAGCCCATCGCCCTTGGTCGACCCGATATGGCCGTCATAGCGGTTCACGATGCCCAGCACCTGATCGCGGTAACGGCCCACCACCAGGCGGTACGTCTCGGGCTCCACCCGCGTGGACAACGCCGTCGAATCGACCAGATCAGCGAACAGGATCGTCAACCGCCGGATCTCACCGCCACCACCGGGGGCGCCCAGCAGGTCGGTGGCGTCGACGTTGTTCTCGTCCACGGCCAGCACCTGACCGGCGATCGCGGTGGCGGCCACCCGATCACCCCGATTGATCGCCGCCACCGCCCGATCAAGCAACTCATCGATCGATGCACCACGTTCGACAGGGCCCACACGCCCCTCCCACCCCGATCGCCTGAGGATACCGCGGCGCCGACGCCAACACGACGCATAGTCAAAGGTACGAGCGCCCATTCTGGGCCAGGCGAAGGCAGGCCGCGTCATCTCCGGTGCGGGTGTCGGCTTAGTTGACCGGGACGTCGAGGATCGGGCGTTCGACGTAGGCGCCGGGTGCGTCGAAATGCCACCACTCTCCGGAGTACACCGCCAACCCACCGGCACTCATGGCGGCGCGGAGCCGGGCACGGTTCCCCTGCGCTTCCGCGCTGATGCCCTCGGCGGCAAATGCGAGGGCGCGCGGCGAGAAGTCATCGAAGTCGGTGCCCATGTCGCTGAGACACAGTCCACCCACCCGCTGCGCGGGCGGGCACTGCGCTTGCCGACTTGCGATTGTCACGTCAACCGAGCGCCCCGCCTCATGGCTGCGCGCAAACCGGCCGGGCCGGGCCGGGCCACCCAATCGGGGTTCGGGACCGCCTCGAACATCCTTGACCTGGACATCGTGCGGCCGGTAGCAGTCCCAGAAGACAGGGGCGCGCCCCCGTAGCTGCGACAGCTTTGGCGGTGGCGGAGGGATTTGAACCCTCGGACGATACCGGGCAGGTGCGACATAAGTCGCAGGTCAGAGTCTTTTCACGTGGGTCAATTTGACCCACGTGAGCGCGCTTTGAGCACACTTTGAGCACACTTCGTGTCAATCGCGGCCGCCACCGCATCGAGGTCGGTGTCGAACAGGTCGGCATAGGTGTCCAGCGTGACCTTGGCCGACTGGTGTCCCAGCATGCGGCTCAGGGCCAGCACGTTGACGCCGGAACTGATGGCGATACTGGCGCAGGTGTGCCTCAGATCGTGCGGCGTGATGTGCTGCACCTTGGCCCGCTTCACCGCCCCGGTGAACCATCCATCAGTCGACTTGGGACGTGGCAGATAGTGGACGCTGTCACCGAAAACGAGGGCATCGAGGCTACGACCCTGGCACTGCACCGATAGCTCGTCCAGAACGAACTGGGGCACCGGCACCGACCGTTCCTGACGATTCTTGGTCAACCCTTCGGTGTGATCAACGCCCAACTGCACAGCGTTGTCATGGACACTCAGACGTCGGCGGAGGAACTGCACATCACTCACCCGCAGCGCCGCCGCTTCGCCCCACCTAATGCCGCAGTAGGCGAGCGTGAGCACCAGGACGCGGTGCTGGCCCGACTCGGCAGCCAACCGGCCAACATCGTCAGCCGTCAGGTACACGCGGCGCTTACCAGTCTTGTGCGGCAGATTCTCGACACCCCTGGCCGGGTTGGACGCCAGACGGCGGGCTTTCACCGCGTCATCCAAGACACCCGCCAGCACACCGTAGGACCGAATTACGGTGGTAGCACCCGACGTCCGACCCATGGCACCGATCCACCGTTCCACCGCCGCAAGGTCGACGTCGGCGATCCTGGCCGCTCCCCACACCGGTTTGACGTGGATGCGCCACGCCGACTCCAGCATCCGGTAATTCGACTTCGCCACGTCGGACTCTTTGCGGGCCAGCCACGTTGGCGCCAGCTCCCCGACCGTGATCATCCCGAGCTTGGGCGCGACATACGTGCCGGACATCTTCTCGACTTCAACTGTGGACGCGAATTCGGTGGCGTCCCGCTTAGTTTTGAAGCCGCGCTTCATCGTCGTCGTCCGCTTCGGCGTCCGGTAGGCAACGACGTACTGAGGTGAGCCCGTCGTAGTGGTCCAGTCGTTGTGGGACTCTGTTGCCCGGT
>JAOPWF010000012.1 GCA_025965815.1 Mycobacterium sp. | reverse complement strand
CGGCGCTTTCTCCGGCGAGCAGCCGCCAAACGGTCACGCTGGCGCTGTTGCGTTGGGGGATCGACGGGCGCGTTGGACCAGGGCCGGGTCCCGGGTCAGATCGCCATGGACAGTTCAGTAAACGCCGCGGCGACTCGCTCGGCGCGAGGCACGTCGGTGGCGATTTCGTAGTGCCCTCGGCGGACGTTCTGCATGAAGGCATGCCCGCGATGATCACCTGCGCGGTCCGATCAGTCCGTAACCCGCGCATCGGTCTGAGTCGGTGTTTGAGCTGGCTGTGATCGGCTTCGATCGGATTGTTCGCGTGCCGCTCCACGTGGTGCCAAGCCTTTGGGATTAGTTCGTCGAGGATGGGGGGGTAGATCGCCGCGGCGTCGGTGACCATCTCGTGTGGGGTTACCTTCAACATCGACAGGGCGCGTTGGAAGAACCGGCGGGCGCTGTCGGCGTGGGTGGAGACGAGCACGTCGATAACCTGCCCGTCCTGGTCGATCGCCCGGTACACATAGCGCCAGACACCGTTGACCTTCACATAGGTCTCGTCCACGAACCACCGGTCGCCCGGCGACCGACGGGCGAACCGGGCCGCATCGGCCAGGAGCGGCACGAACCGCTGCACCCACCGAAAGACCGTGACGTGGTCTACGTCGACACCGCGTTCGACCAGCAACTCCGGGAGTGTAATGTAAACGGTGGAAATCGGACAGAAGGAGTGTTCTGATGACAACCGTGATGAACCGGCATGGTGAGGCAGTGGTCGATGCGTCCGCCGGCGAGGCCGCGACGAGCGAGGAGCTGCTGGCTCGGGTGCTTGATGACGCGACGGTGGCAAGCCTGGCTGAGCAGGCCCGCGGGCAGGGTGTGGCCTTGTTGGGCGAGGGGGGTCTGCTGCAGCAGCTGACCAAGCGGTTCCTGGAGGCCACATTGGAGGGTGAGATGGACGCCCATCTCGGCCGTGGCCGCCACGAGCGGGTCGGTGCCGTGGGTGGCAACGCCCGTAACGGGAAGCGGTCCAAGACGTTGATTACCGACATCGGGCCGGTGCCTATCGACGTGCCTCGCGATCGGCACGCCACGTTCTCCCCGACGATCGTGGCCAAGCGGCAGCGCCGCTTCGGCGGGGTGGATAACCTGGTGATCTCGTTGACCGCCAAGGGTTTGACGACGGGTGAGGTGTGCGCGCACCTGGCCGAGGTGTATGGCACCGAGGTGAGCAAGGAGACCATCTCGACCATCACCGACCGGGTGCTGGACTCGTTTTCCGAGTGGCAGAACCGGCTGCTCGATCCGGTGTACCCGGTGGTGTTCATCGACTGCATCCACGTCAAGATCCGCGACGGGCAGGTCGCGAACCGGCCCATCTACGTCGCCCTCGCGGTGACTGTCGATGGTGGACGCGAGATCCTCGGCCTATGGGCCGGCGACGGCGGCGAAGGCTCCAAGTACTGGCTGCGGGTGCTCACCGAGATCCGCAACCGAGGCGTGAACGACGTGTGCATCGTCGTATGTGACGGGCTCAAGGGCCTGCCCGACGCGATCGGCGAGGTCTGGCCGAAGGCGATCACACAACTTTGTATCGTCCATCTACTTAGGAATACGTACCGCTACGCCTCGAAAGCCGACTGGACCGCGATCGCCCGCGACCTCAAACCCGTCTACACCGCAGCGTCGGAGCAGGCGGCACTGGACGCCTTCGCCGAATTCTCCGTCACCTGGGAGAAGAAGTACCCGGCGATCATCCGCCTATGGACCAACGCCTGGGCCGAAATGGTGCCCTTTCTCGCCTTCGACACCGAAATCCGCAAGATCGTTTGCACCACGAATGCCATCGAATCCTTGAACGCGCGCTTCCGTCGCGCGGTGAACGCCCGCGGCCACTTCCCCACCGACCAGGCCGCCCTCAAGGTCCTCTACCTCGCCGTGGTCAGCCTCGACCCGACCGGCAAAGGCCGCCAGCGCTGGACCAACCGATGGAAGGCCGCACTCAACGCCTTCGATATCGCCTTCGACGGACGCATCACCGCCAACCGCCGGTAAGATCAACACCACAGCAATCAAACTAAAGAATTTCCACCAATAACTTGACACACCCACCCTCGGGGGCTCCTGTTCGGACGAGTACCGCTCACCATCGGTGTTCGTATCGACCGTCCCGGTGTGGCCGTTGTCAGGCTGATTGGTGATGTCGATTTCACGACCGCCGCTATGTTCAGACGTGCCGTCATGGACCAACTCCAACGCATCCATCAACCGCCGGTACACCTCACGGGCGGCGCCTTTGAGCACGAACAGGATTGCGACCGTGATCAGGAGACCGACCACCGGGTCGGCCCAGCGCCAGGCAACAGCCAGTGATGCGTAACAGACCCTCCCGGATGCCGCGCATGTCGACGCCCCGGTCATCGCACTGCGGACGCTTGCCGACGGCACCCAGATTCCCCTGATGTGGCTACTGCGCGACGGGGAGTATGACGTGTCCAGCCTCGTCGCCGCCGTCGGGGCGGCCGCGGCCGGCGGTGTCACAACATCTGGGCTAGCTCCTGCTGGCCGGCCTGGTCAGCACGCGCCGCGACGGCCGGCGCGCCCTCTACACGGCCAAGGGCGGACACGTACGGCGCCTGGTGACCGAAGTCCTGCAGGCCGCCGACCACCACCTCTCCGGCACGCCCGACCACGACTGACAGCCGGCCCGCCCGCATCGCACCCGATCGCGGCATCGCGCAGGACCGACAGGAGGCAGCCATCTCGA
>JAOPWF010000874.1 GCA_025965815.1 Mycobacterium sp. | reverse complement strand
TTTCCTCCCATGAGGTTTACATTTAGACGCTCGGTGTACAACGACGGTACCGCAGGTACCGGCAATTGAACAGACCCCATTCGGGATGTGCCGAAGCCGAAACCTGCGACCGGGATGTGATGGAGGTCACACACCATGGTGGAGATCAAGACCGCCGCGGAGATCGAGGCGATGGCCGCCGCAGGCTCGGTCGTCGCTGAGGCGCTGCGCGCGGTGGCAGACCACGCCAAGCCGGGGCGATCGACCGCCGAACTCGACGAGGTGGCCGCCGACGTGCTGCGACGCCACGGCGCAACTTCGCCGTTCCTGAACTACCACCCCTCCTGGGCGCCCTGCCCGTTCCCCGCGGTGCTGTGCGTGAGCGTCAACGACGCGGTGGTACACGGCATCCCCAACGGGCAGGTCCTCGCCGACGGCGACCTGGTCTCGGTGGACTTCGGCGCCGTGCTGAAGGGCTGGTGCGGCGACGCCGCCCGAAGCTTCATCGTCGGCACGCCACGCGCCGCGGACGCCGGACTGGTCGAGGCCACCGACCGCGCACTCGCCGCCGGGATGGCCGCGGTCAAACCCGGCAACACTCTCGGCGACGTCGGGCACGCCATCGCATCCTCAGCGCGTGGCGCCGGCTACGGCCTGCTGGCAGATCACGGCGGACACGGGATCGGTCGCACCATGCACGAGGACCCGCATGTGCCCAACGAGGGCAGGCCGGGCAAGGGCCTGCGGCTACGGCCGGGGCTGGTGATCGCAATCGAGCCCATGCTCATCGCCGACGGCACCGACGAGTACATCCACGACTCCGACGGCTGGACTCTGCGCACCGCGTCCGGTGCCCGCGCGGCACACAGCGAGCACACGGTGGCCGTGACCGCCGACGGGGCGCGCATCCTCACCAGCTGACAGCTCGCCCAATATTCGGGTCGCTTCGCTCGCCCCCGCAAGCGGGAGGTGCCCCCAGCCCGCACTAATCTGGAGTCATGGCCGACTCCCTCACCATCCCAGACGGCATCAAACCCACCGACGGACGCTTCGGCTCCGGTCCCTCGAAGGTCCGACCCGAGCAACTGCAGGCCCTGGTCGGCCACGGCGGACTGTTCGGCACGTCGCACCGCCAGGCTCCGGTCAAGGGCCTGGTCGGCCGGGTACGCGAGGGGCTGCGCCAGTACTTCTCGGTGCCGGACGGCTACGAGGTCATTCTCGGCAACGGCGGCTCGACGGCATTCTGGGACGCCGCGGCGTTCGGGTTGATCGACAAGCGGTCGCTGCACCTGACGTACGGCGAGTTCAGCGCCAAGTTCGCCTCGGCGGTGGCCAAGAAACCGTTCGTCGGCGACCCGATCATCGTCAAGGCCGACCCCGGCAGCGCACCGTCGCCACGGTCGGACCCGTCGGCGGACGTCCTCGCGTGGGCGCACAACGAAACCTCCACCGGCGTCGCGGTGCCGGTGCAGCGGCCGGCCGACTCGGGTGATGCGCTGGTCGTCATCGACGCCACCTCCGGCGCGGGCGGACTGCCGGTGGACATCACCGACACCGACGCCGACTACTTCGCGCCGCAGAAGAACTTCGCCGGCGACGGCGGGTTGTGGTTGGCGATCCTGTCCCCCGCCGCACTGGCCCGCGTCGAGGCAATCGCCGCATCGGGACGCTGGGTGCCCGACTTCCTGTCGTTGCCGATCGCTGTGGACAACAGCCTGAAGAACCAGACGTACAACACGCCCGCCATCGGCACGCTTATCCTGCTCGCCGAGCAGATCGACTGGTTGCTGGGCAACGGCGGACTCGACTGGGCGGTCAAGCGGACGGCCGACTCGTCGCAACGCCTGTACTCCTGGGCACAGGCGTCGAAGTACGCCACCCCGTTCGTGACCGACCCCGAACTACGGTCGGCAGTCGTCGGCACCATCGATTTCACCGATGCGGTAGATGCTGGGGCCGTCGCATCGATCTTGCGGGCCAACGGCATCGTCGACACTGAGCCCTACCGCAAACTCGGCCGCAACCAGCTGCGGGTCGCGATGTTCCCCGCGGTGGAGCCCGACGACGTCACCGCCCTCACCCAGTGCATCGACTGGGTGGTTGAACGCCTCTAGCTGCCGCGTGTCAACACGGTAACGGCCGCTCGCTGCACTAAAGTGCGCACATCGGGCCCAGCGCTGCGGCCCGGAGGAGGTCGGCATGCGGGAATTAAAAGTCGTCGGACTCGACGTCGACAGCAAACGCATCATCTGCGAAGGCGACGACCCCGACGAGACGTTCGTCCTGAGCGTCGATGACCGCCTCCGTGCGGCTGTCCGCGGCGACGCGGCCCGGCTGGGCCAAACTCAAATCGATGTCGAGGTGAAAACGGTGCTGTCCCCCAAGGAGATTCAAGCCCGAATTCGGGCGGGCGCGTCCGTCGAGCAGATCGCGTCCGCTGCCGGAGTGGACATCGTGCGGGTCGAGAGGTTTGCCCACCCAGTGTTGCTCGAGCGTTCACGCGCGGCCGAGCTGGCTACCGCCGCGCACCCGGTGCTCGCGGACGGTCCCGCGGTGCTGACGCTGCTGGAGACGGTGACCACCGCGCTGGTGTCGCGCGGGCTGGACCCCGACGGCACCACCTGGGACGCGTGGCGCAACGAGGATGGACGCTGGACCGTGCAGCTCGCGTGGAAGGCCGGTCGCTCCGACAACGTGGCGCACTTCCGCTTCACCCCCGGCGCGCACGGCGGCACCGTGACCGCCTTCGACGATGCGGCGTGCGAGCTGATCGATCCCGATTTCGCCCGGCCGCTGCGGCCATTGGCGCCGGTGGCGCAACTGGACTTCGAGACACCCGCACCCCCGGTCGCCAAGGACGACAAGCCGGAACCCAAGCCGACGCGCGCCCGTCGCGGCAAGCCGTCGGTGCCCGCATGGGAGGACGTGCTGCTCGGCGTTCGTTCCAGCGGCCAGGGCTGACGGCTCGCCCGCTGCGGGCTCAACCCAGCCGGGACAGGCCGAATCCGATCAGACCCAGCCACGCAACCGCGACGCCGACTCCGCCGCCCAGCACGAACCAACGCCGGACCGGTGTGCGGCGCCATCCCCACAGCGTCGGGGCAAGACCACCGACGGCAACCGCATTGAGTCCGATCGCCAGCAGCGGATGGATCCGGGTCAGCCCCAGGCTGAGGACCACGATGGCAGCGGCGGTCACCGCAGCCACGAAAGCGGCGACGGCCAAACCCGTTGCCCACGGCGTGGAATCGTCGGTCACGGCGCGAGCCTAGCCCGTTCGTAGAACGCCAGGGCAGCGGCCGTCGCGACGTTCAGCGAGTCGGTTCCCCGCGACATCGGGATGCGCACCCGCCGATCACTGGCCCGCATGACGGTCTCGGTCAGACCGGGCCCCTCGGCGCCGACCAGCACGGCCACCGGGTCGGCGCGCAGGTCTGCCATCGCTTCGGACAATGCAGGCGCGGTGGGGTCAGGCGTCATGGCCAGCAGCCGGAATCCGTGCTCCCGCAAGGCCGCAAGGTCGCCCGGCCAGGCGGTGGCCCACGCATAGGGCACCAGAAGTGCGTGCCCCATCGACACCCGTACCGCGCGGCGGTACAGCGGGTCGGCGCATCCACTGCCGAACACCACGGCCTCGACGCCGAGGCCGGCGGCGTTGCGGAAGATCGAGCCGAGGTTCTCGTGGTCGTTGACGCCTTCCAGCACGGCGACCGTTCGGGCGCCGTCGATCACCTGGTCCACGGTCAGTTCCACCGGGCGGCGCGCGGCGGCCAGGACGCCGCGGTTGAGGTGAAACCCGACGACGGCGGCCATCACCTCAGCGGTCGCCCGGTAGTACGGGGCGTCGGCGCCGACGAGGTCATCGGCGAGTTCGCCGAGTCGGCGGTCGGTGCCCAGCAGTGCCCGCGGGGTGAACCGTGACGCCAGCATCCGCTGGACCACCAGCACGCCCTCGGCGATCACCAGGCCCTTGCCGGCGGGCAGGTCCGGACGGCGGTCGATGCTGTTGAGGTCGCGGAAGTCGTCGAGCCGCGGGTCGGCGGGGTCGTCGACGTCAACGACCTCGATGCCGTCGAATGCGCTCCCGCTCACGCGCTTTCGTCGACGATGGCCGACATCAGGTCGGCGGCCATCAACAGCGTCTTGCGCTGGTCCGGCTCGAGTTCGGAGAGCCGTCGCTTCAGCCACTCCTGGCTGGCCCGGCGCTCGACCTCGACCAGATGGGCACCGGCGTCGGACACCGACACCAGGACCTGGCGGCCGTCGGCGGGATGGGCGTTGCGGGCGACGAAACCGAGTTCGGCCAGCGACGCGATCACCCGTGTCATCGACGGCGGACGGACCCGCTCGCGCATGGCCAACGCGCCGGGTGTCATCTCGCCCTCCTTGGACAGTGTCGCCAGCGCAGACAATTGGGACAGCGAAACGGGTGACTCGGGGCGCCGAAACCGTAATTGGCGGGCAAGCCGCACCACCGCGAGTGACAAGTCGCTCGCGAGCCGGTTGTCGACGTCCTTCACAAGGCAAAGAATACGACACAGAAGCACGCCGCAAACGGCAAAACAAAGACTAAGTACTCTTACCGTCGATCGGATACGTTGTTTCCCAATGAGCCTCGAGCCGACCGACCCGCCCGCGGCGCCGAATCCTGCGCCCGAACCACCAGCACTGCCCGGGGTGCTGCTCGAACCGCGGCCGGTGATCGTCGTGCTCGCCGTGGCGTGGCTGATCGCGACTCTGGCGGCGTTCACGATCAGCGACCTGCGCGACTGGCGTCCCGTCACGGTGGCGGGTCTGGCGGTCGGATTGCTCGGCACATTCATTTTCGTGTGGCAACGCGCCGCGGTTCGGCGCGGCTCGCGGGGAGCGCAAAGCGGACTTAAGTGATTTCGGAACAATTACAGACGAAGGGAGTGCGCAATGGCGGCGCCGTTATTGCAAGCGCAGGTTGACATCAACGCGCCCGTCGCGAAGGTGTGGGAGCTGATCTCCGATTTCGACCGAATGCCGCAATGGAGCCCGCAATGCCGATTGATGAAGGCGCGCGGTCCGCTGCGGCAGGGCACCCGAACGTTCAACATCAACCGGCGCAACTTAATGTTCTGGCCGACCACCTGCACGGTGACCGAGGTCATCCCCCAGCAGAAGCTCGCCTTCCGGGTGAACGTCAACGGCACCATCTGGAGCTACGAACTGGCGTCGACGCCGCAGGGCACCCGCGTGGTGGAGAGTCGCCATGCCGAGAACGGTGTGACAGCGGTGTCGAACTTCACGATCAACATGCTGTTCGGCGGCGTGCCGAGTTTCGAGCGGGAACTGGTCGACGGCATGAACGCCTCGCTGGCCCGCATTAAGAAGGCCGCGGAAACAGGCTAGTCCGTCGACTCTTCTTCCGGGGTCGGCTCGTTGTCCGACATCGGCTCCGGCGCGCTCTCCGGCTCGTCGACTTCTGCCGTGGCCGGCTCCGGGGCGACAGCGTCGGTGACGTCCAGCACACCGTCGTCGTACGGCTCGTAGAGCGGCGATCCGGAGCCGGCGGGCGCGGGGGTGTCCGAATGCGCGCCGCAACCGTACTCGATATCCACCACACGTCCGTCGGCGGCCATCTCGTTGCCGCATACGCCGAACATCACACCCAGCGCCCCAGCCAGCGGCAGGAAGAAGGCGCAGTCGCGGCACACCCGCCGGGTAGAGCGCGCCATCGTCGACCCGGGACCGAAATCGCCATCGTGCCAGCGTTGTGCGGCAGTGGCCCGACCCCATTCGCCAAGCACCAGACGGCGGCCAAGCCCGATCTCCACGGCAGTGTCGTCGAACTCAGGATCACCGGTGAGCGCGTAGGCGGGAACCAGTCGTGGATCGTCTGTCGGCGCGGCCAGCAGGTCGCCGGGGCTCAGGTCGCCGGGGCGGACCCGCTCCTCCCACGGCACCCACTGCGGCGCCAGCAGGGCGGTCGGCCCGGGAATCAGGACGACTTCACTGACGGTAGCGTGGTCGGCGCCGGGATAGGCGGCCACCACGACTGCCCACTGCCAGCCCTGATAGCCGGGCATTTTGGCCAGGAAGCGGTGCGTCGCGGCGGTCGGATCATCGAACGTGGCG